>JAUVLX010000332.1 GCA_030600525.1 Desulfobulbus sp.
GTAATGTTCCATGCTCTGCAGGGAGGCGTCTTTATGCATGGACAGTTTAGAGACCACCGGCCGCATGGAACGATAAAGGAATACACCCATGGAGAGTGCAACACCGACCATGATTCCTTTATCAAGGTGGGGGGCATATGCCAGAGTAACGATAAAGGTGATAACAGAAATGATACCGTCATGCTTTTGGGCATGCCATGCATGAACAAATCCCTTGGTGTTAACCAATCCGATAACGGCCATCATGATGACTGCCGCAAGTACTGCCTGTGGCAGATGATAAAGCAGTGGGGTGAGAAACAGTAGGGTAATTATGACCATTATACTGGTGATAACGCTTGATACACCTGAAACTGCTCCTGCCTGGAGGTTGACGGCAGAACGGGAGAAGGAACCAGAAACTGGGTAGGAAGATCCTATGGAACCAAAAATATTAGCGAGACCCTGGCCGATAAGTTCCTGATTAGGATCAAGCTTTTGACCAGTTTTAGCGGCCATGGCCTTGGCGATGGCAATGGCTTCCATGAAGCCAAGCAGAGAGATGATAATGGCTGTTGGCAGCAGCTTGAAAAAAGATTTGGAATTGAGTTCGGGCATGGCCAGGGTCGGTAACCCTTCTGGAATGGTGCCGACAATGGCACCGCCGCCCATAAGCTTCAGCTTCTCAGGGTCCAGTACGGAATTTGACACCTTGATTCTCCATGTGCCGCCGTCTGTTTTCACTCCGTCAGGGATATTATCCTTGGCATAAAATGTATATTGATCGCCATCGACAATTGCTTCAAACTTCATATCCCTTAAATATTTTCTCAACTCATGGCTGTGTTGTTTTGCCTGGCTGATTTTAGCGCTGAGGATAGTTACCTGGTTTTCCAGGTTGATAACATTAAGAAAAGGACCGTGGCCAGTCGCTTCTTTTTTGAGTTGATCGATCTCGTTGCCGATTTCAGCCCGCTTGTTACCGAGGTGAGTGATTTCATCGATACTGTGATTAAACGAGGTGATTGTCTGGTCGATATCTTTTATTTGAATCGTTTTAAGCGACACGAACGTATCATTGTTAAAGCCTATGAAAAAGGAAATAACTGTGGTGATGGCGACTGCAACCAAAACGTTGGGTATGCGGGGGTTGATTTTTTTTAAGATAACCATAATTACCACCGCGCTCGCTCCAAATGCAAGGGTCGGCCAGTGGGTATAGTCAAAGGCAGCCTGGGCAACCCTTATCATCGTTTCATAATGATGTGGTGCCTTGTCCACATAGACGCCGAAAAATTTAGAGAACTGGGAAGAAGCGATGATTATAGCTGCAGCGTTGGTAAATCCGTTGACCACCGGATGGGATAGGAAGTTTACAACCAGGCCCAGGCGCAGCACACCCAGTGAAAATTGGAATATACCGACAACCAGTGCGAGCACTATGGCGTAGGCGATGAATTCCGGGCTACCTGCGGTGGCCAGCGGTTCAAGGGAAGCGGCGGACATAAGGGATACTACGGCCACTGGTCCGGTGGCGAGTTGGCGACTGGAGCCAAACAGTGCTGCCACCATGGGGGGCAGAAAGGCCGCATAAAGGCCATAGTATGCCGGAAGTCCAGCAAGCTGTGCATACGCCATGGATTGCGGTATGAGTACCAGTGCCACTGTCAAACCGGCAAGTAAATCAATTTGCAGGCTTTTAGCATTATAGCCTTTAAACCAACCTAAAAAGGGAAAGATTTTTGTGAGTAGCATAGTTGCGGTGTCCGTAGTCTGTGGTTAATTGGTTGGAGATTGCAGTATGCTACGGCACGAATCTATGAGTTCGTCGTAGATAGCATCTGCCCGATATAACTTATAGGTGTTGAACCGTACGATTCCATCCACCAGGGTGAAAATGAGGAATGCCTTTTTGGAGGCATCAACCGCTTTAATTGATCGATCTTTTTGGCCAATGCGTATGGCCTGTTCAAAGATATCGATAAGACTGGAGTATATTTCTTCTAAATGCTGCCAGCAGTTGGGGTTGTGTTCTGCAATTTGATAATAGTGATGGCGGTGCAACAGGAAAAAGCGTTTTTCCATTTTGTTGGCCTGCGACAGGTAAAAGGATATTGCTCCTTCGACCATGTCCATGCCTGTCTCAAATTCATGGCTATTGAGATGAGCGGAGAACGCACTGATGAGTTTTTCTTTGAAGTTTTTTAACACAGCAAGAAACAGCTCTTCTTTGCTGTGGAAATGATAAAAGATCGTCCCATCAGCAACGCTTGTCGCTTTTGAGATGTCGCTAATGGAAGTGTCCCAATATCCATGCTCGGAAAAAAGGTTTGTTGCTTCTCGGAGAATGGCTTCTTTTTTAGTGTGTGATCGGGGCATTGCAGAAAGATTAAAGGTTTTTTTTTGACTGAGTACTCATTCAGTTTTTACCGTCAACAAGCTGTTCCGTCAAGAAAATTTCAAGGTATCAATTTTGATGATAGAAATGTTCGCTCGGTCTTATGCTTTGTATTTCGTTGCTTTTGTGATGTTTTTTTGTTTTAGGGGGAGATAGTATTTTTATGGGAATTCCTTGTTTTGATTTGCCCTGAGGGAGGGGAGTTGTCTGAAAAGATACTGTTGGAAGCCAGAGAGTATGGTATTGTTCTTGTTTTCTTTGTACATTCCCCCACTTTGCCCCTTTCTGCATGTTGTGACCTATGACAAAATCAAGAGCATTTGTAGAAACCGTAAAAACCTATATTGAATCAGAAAAGTTGTCTCTGCCCATTTTTGACCCGGTGGCTATGCGGGTGCAGCTGGAGCTTATACAAAAGGACCCGGACGTTCGTAAGGTCGAAAAAATTATTATTGCTGACCAGTCCCTGTCGAGCAATATTTTGAAAGTTGCTAACTCAGCTCGCTTTGGTGGGGTTGTGAAAACGACAAATGTACGATCGGCAATTGTCAGGCTGGGGACAACTGAAATCGGTAGTATTATTCTGCTCGATATGAACAGAAAGAATTATAGGAGCAGCGACCCAAAGATTCGAGTGATCATGAAAAAGCTTTGGCAGCATTCTGTTGGCTGTGCCTTTGTTGCTGGTTGGCTCTCCAAGCGCCTCGATTTTGGGGTGATGCAAAATGAAGCATTTTTTGCTGGTCTGTTTCACGATGTGGGAAAACTTCTGATCTTGGTTGTTATTGAGCGAAAGAAAAAGAAGGATAAAGGCATAAAAATCAATAATAACTTACTTCTCGGAGCGATGGATTTGTTGCATCCAGAACAGGGGGCAACACTGATGGAGCAACTGGGGTTGCCAGAGGCGTCTTACATCATTGCTCGCGAGCATCACCAACCTGTCCTGGATAGGGACAATTATCTCTTGGTGTTGGTGCGTATGGCAAATCATGTTTGTCATAAAATGGGGATTGGCATAAAGACTGACGAGGATTTGGATCTTCTTGCCACAGAGGAGGCCGACGTCCTTAACCTCACTGCAGAGGATATAGCTGAGCTGCAGCTTTTTTTGGAAAGTACCCCAAGCTTAGCAGAGTAGTTTTTTGGTTCCGGGCAATGTACACGGAGATTGGTAACGGTTTTGATAAGGGACAAAATGACCTTGCTGTAATCGCTTATGTTATTTATTTTATATATTGTGTCCATATGACTCGATTAGGTTTTTAAAAAACTGTTTATGGCGCAATTGTAGGCCGTAGAGGCTAGATAGTGCCCGTTCATAAATGGTGTTTAGGCCCGATTTCTGCGTTATGCTTAAAATTTTATCCTCGGAGGTAAGCATAGACTCCGATATC
>JAUVLX010000315.1 GCA_030600525.1 Desulfobulbus sp.
AGGAGACGCCTGTTGAAAAGAGAGCTAGCGAGGGTTAGTGGTGAGCTGGCTGAATCAGGGAATCGAACCAGGATAATGAACTTGGCCTGCGGTCCAAACAGGGAGTTGTTCGATTTTCTGGCAGAGTGTGAGTACAGCGAACTGGTGGAAGCGCTGTGCATTGATATTGATTCCGAGGCGTTGCGTTACACCAACCAACATGTCAATGTGTTTCCCCACAAGGCATCTGTTAGGTTGATGAGTGAAAATGTTATCAAGTGGTCTTTGGGGAGGGTGAATCAACGAATTGAACCCCAAAATATTATTTACTCTGCCGGTTTATGCGATTATCTGGACACCCGACTTTTCCGGGCGTTGGTAACTCAGTGCCATAAGCACCTGAAGCCCGGCGGTACTCTACTGTTAGGTAATTTCACCCACTATACTGATTCTCTTTTTCTTGATAAACTGCTTCGTTGGGAATTGATCTACAGAACGGAAGAGGACTTGAAAGAGCTATTTGCACCCACCCCCTTCGGCAACAATGTGACTATTATCGCTGAAAGCGAAGAAGTAAATCTTTTTGCCATGGCTGTGAAGGAATAAATGACAACGCCTCAAGACCATTCGTTGTCGAAGAGTTTTATTGGGGATCTGAACCTGCTTTTTTACCAGCGTGCCCTCTTCTGCTTGTGGCTTTGTGCCATATTTTTTTCTTTTTTCTCGTTGCTTGACTATATCTGCTACCCTGAACATTTTTATCGTTTTGGATTGTATAGGTTGGCTTTTGTGCTCACGCTTTTATTTATGGTGGCTTTTATTCGTCTGCCGGTTGGCAGGCGTCATGTACGGTTGGTTATATATGTGGGGATGCTGTTGGGAAGCATGACCATTTCCCTGATGACCGTTGAGTTGGGTGGCTTTGTCTCTGGGTATTATGTTGGTATCCTTCTTATGATGGCCGGTGGTTTTACTGTATTGCCCTTCACTGTTTCTCAGGCGATTGTTACCGGGTTGTCTATGTATTGTGTGTATATGGTCACGGTAATAACTGCAATAGAGACCCTGGAATCTCAGGCTATACGTTATGCTTTAAATAACAGTTTCTTTTTTTTCTGTATAACTGGAGTGACTGCCATTCAAAGTTTTGATGATCTACGGATACAGCTGAAGGCTTTGCAATCACAGAAAAGCCTTCGTAGTTTGAAAGCGGAACTGGTTAAGTATAAGGATAACCTGGAAGAGTTGGTGAGGCAGCGCGTTCAACAAAAAGAAGAGTCAGAACTGCGTTTCAAGGATCTGTATAACAATATTGATGATTTGATTGTTGTCATTGACGGTATGGGGGTGATACAGGAATCAAACGGTAGTGCAGCGAAATCGTTGGCAGGTGGGGCAAGTACCTTATACGGCAGATCATTGAGTCAGTTTTTTCCGGATCAGGAAAATGGAAAAAGTGTAACTGCAGTGGTGTCAAGGCTTGAAAGTGGGGAAACGATCAGCAGTTTGCAGCTGCAGTTGCAAACTGAGCAGAAACTGCTGATTGAAGCTGAAATGAGTGGAACCAGAGTTTACATTTCAGGAAGTGATCCGCTGTATCAGCTGATCATCCGTGATATAAGCGCCACCAAAGAGATGGAGCGTAAAGTGCTTGAATCCAACCGGCTCCTTGATTCCTCTCGCCAGGCCGCAATCTTCGGCCTTGCGCATCTAGCTGAATGCAGGGATGATGAAACCGGTGCCCACCTAACTCGCATCCGCGAATACACTTTGTTGTTGGCAGATGTGCTTGAACATGAATCAGAGGTGCAGCAGCAGGTAACTGAGAGTTTTAAAGAGGATATTTATCGATCATCTGTTCTCCATGACATCGGTAAAGTGGGAATACCCGATGATATCCTGCTGAAGCCTGGGAAATTGATTGATGAGGAAATGAGGATAATGCAGCAGCACTGCTACCTGGGCAGTCAAGTGCTGCAAAATGCGGAAGAGATGTCTGGTGTCAGGTCTTTTTTAACAATGGGGCAGGAAATCTGTTGCCACCATCATGAGCGCTGGGATGGGACCGGTTATCCTGAAAAATTAGCAGGTACAGAGATTCCCCTGGCAGCAAGGATCGTGGCCCTGGCAGATGTGTACGATGCGTTGACTTCAAGACGAACATATAAACCGGCTTATTCCCATGATCACGCGCGGCAGTTCATTATCAGTCGTAGTGGTAAACATTTTGATCCATTGGTGGTTAAGGCCTTCCTACGTCAAGAATCTGAATTCAAGAGGGTGCGGAAAAACTTACTGTTGAACGGGTAAGTGAGAGCGGCTAAAGGAAATGACAACGGTAACGAAAAAAAACGGGTACTTGTCTGAGGTGCAGGAACTGCATCACCGGAGGGTTTATTATATTCTGCTGCTCGGGATCGCCCTCATGCTCAGCTTCAGTTTCCTGGATTATATACTGGTTCCCTCCTATTTTTATGAATTTTTGGTCTCTCGATTGATCGTGTGTGGGTGTGCCCTGCTTCTTGTGGCAGCGAACTACTATGATCGCCAGAAACGATGGTCGCTTGCGATCGGGTTTCTTGGCTATGTTTTTGCCGGTACGGTGATCCTGATTATGATCCATAAGATGGGTGGTACCCAGTCTCCTTATTATGTGGGATTGATTGTCATCATGACCATCTATACCACCCTTACACCCCTGACCCTGACCCAGGCCCTGGTTTCCGGATTTTTGTTGATTGCCGGTTATCTGCTTGCTGTAATCAGCGGTGAATTGCTTATTACTGTTCAGCCGTTGTGGGTTTTTAGTAACTTCTTTTTTATGTTTTGTTTTGTCTGCATTGCCGCTACCCAGAGTGCTACAGAAACCAATGCCAGGAAATTTGAGTACAACCTTCGCCAACAGGAGCAGCGAGCCGCTCTTGATCTCCAAAAACAGGCCGGAAATCTCGAAAAGGAGGTCAGTCAGCGGACAACACAGATCAAGTTGTCTGAACAGAAGTATCAGCTCTTATTTAACAGTCTTGCTGATGATGTGGTCCTGGTCAATCCCTTTGGCATGATCTTGCAGGCCAATGCTGCTTTTATTCGCCATTTCGGGAGTGAGGTTGTAACAGAAAAGCATTCTATTTTTGATATTATGCCTGTTGAAAAACGGGTGGAATTACAGCATATCCTGGACGCAGTCATAACATCGGAATCTTCTTGCTCCGCCTACCAGGTTGATCTTGCGCTCAAAGAGAAAGGGCAATGTACCATTGAGATAACGGCTTCTCTGTTGAAACGGGAAGGCAAGCGGGTCGGTGTGCAACTGGTACTGCGGGATATCAGCGTTCGTCTGGACTTGGAGAGGAGACTGGTAGATTCTCTGAAAACCGTGCGGTCTACAGAAGAGGCTGCTATCCTTGCTTTGGCAAAGCTTTCTGAATATCGGGAAATGCGATCGGGAAACCATCTGGAGCGTATCCGTGAATTTTGTAAAGTGATAGCCCAGGGATTGGTCAATGAGTCTGACTCTATGGGTAGTGTTACGCCAGCCTTTGTTGATGACATTTACCATGCCTCTGTATTGCATGATATCGGCAAAGTAACTATTTCCGATACACTCTTGCGTAAAACAGAAACGCTTACAGCATTGGAACGTGATATCATTCGTAATCACACTCTGGCTGGGGGCGATGTGATAAAGGACATGGAGGCTGAAGGCCACGGAAGCGGTTTTCTTGCCATGGCCAAAAGTATTGCCTATTTTCATCATGAAAGGTGGGATGGAAAGGGGTATCCGCACGGACTTATTGGTACCGAGATTCCCCTGGCCGCTCGAATCTTGTCGGTAGCAGACGAGTATGAGGAAATGACGAGATACCATGGTGTCGGCCACAGGAGGCTGGACCATGAGGAGGTACTAGTGGAGATAATGAATAACAGTGGCAAGGCGTTTGATCCGGTAGTGGTCAAGGTGTTTGTTAATTGCGAGCAAAAAATGGATGAAATTCGGGTACATTTTGCAAGGAGACAGGTTGACCAAGAACTGATTTGAGTTCGATCTTCATAAAAAATACTGATGAGTATGTGTAGAGAAATTTCACATATTTCCCTTGCTGTTCACGGCTAAATACACTAAAAAACAGCACAGACATTTTGTAAATTTAATGCCTATGTCCTGTCTGTTGAGACAGCATACTCACAGGCAAGGCTGACATTCTGAAACGGAGGAATACTGAATGAAACAAAACATTATGCGCGGCCCA
>JAUVLX010000226.1 GCA_030600525.1 Desulfobulbus sp.
ATCAGAACTGGTGGCACGAACCAATGATGCATTCAGCAAGGTTGCGGAAAGCTCTTCCAAGGTAGGAGAACTTATTGCTGAAGTTACTGCAGCATCGAATGAACAGTCTCAGGGTATTGAGCAGACAAACACCGCCGTAGCCGAGATGGACAAGGTAACCCAGCAGAACGCAGCAAATGCTGAAGAATCCGCATCTGCCTCTGAAGAACTGAGCGCACAGGCAGAGCAGATGATGGGGGTTGTAGGAGAACTGTCGGCCCTGGTTGGCGGAAGCGGGACTGGGACTGTAAGCAGGCAACAGACATTAAACAGGGGTCATAAGATAAAACCCCAAAAAACTCTTCCAGTTTTTGCGAAAAAAGCCGGAGTCCCGGCACTTCGCAAAACAAAACCACAGATCAGCCAGGGTGCGGAAGTAAGTCCTGAACAGGTAATCCCTTTAGATGAGGAGGATTTTAAGGATTTCTAGCCGGCAGGGCATAGTCGAGCATGGAAATGGTTACTGGTTGCTCGTTACCGGTTGATTCGTAATGACAAATGAGGCTACCAACTCTTGTCGTGGATGATATTAAAAAATTTGTCGGCGGAACCTGCACCGTTTTTCAGCGTATGAATGAGTCTGGTGACATGCTGAGAGTTTCCACCAATGTCATGAAAAAAGATGGAATAACAGATAGATATAAGAATCGCTGACAACTAAAAATTAAATTCTATCCGAGAAGGGGTGGAAAAAAATTAACCGGAGGAAACAGATGAAAAGATTACACTTAAGTTTATTACTTTGTTTGAGTTTTGTGCTTTTGGCTGGGATCCAGGCCAGTGGAGGTGACCTGTCGGATATCCTGAAGCAAAAAGGAATTATTACCGAGGAAGAGGCAAGAGAAGCAAACGAAAATAAGGTGAAAGATGAAAGGAAACACTTTTAAATTTTTAGAAACAATAGATTTCAAAGGGGATCTGAGGCTCCGCCATGATACCCAATGGAGGGATGAGGGGGATGACAAAACTGGTCTGGGATCCTGATGTCAATCCTGAAGGAATTTCCGAAAGCCTTAATTTTGACATTTCAGACAGTATCAGCATCTTTTCCAATCTGGGCCAGTGGTTTATTGAGGAATTAAAGATAAAGGACAGCGATAGAGATCCGACCCTTCTTGTGTTTCAATTAGGCACTCAGATCAAACCATCCAAAAAGATTAAATTTGAGTTAGCAGGCACCTATTACGATTTTAAAAACCTGGATGAACTTAAATGGGGGGCTACCAACTTAAAGCGGGACACTTTTCGCCATTTTTGTTCTATAGCAATTCCAAAATCAAGCGAAATCTAAGGAGTTGCTAACTAATTGAATTTACGGGCTGTCCCGCCTTACGTTGGTAGCCAAATGGGGCAAAGACGTGCTGGGTGACACAACCGAATTTTTAGGATACAACCACAAACACGGCCAGCAGATGATTTTTGACAATGACAAGAAACTTCTCAATGAATTCCAATGCTGGGAGCTGGCGGCAAAAGTTAAAATAAAAGATGTCCTGCCTGTGCCGTTTTCCATATTCGGAAACTACATTATAAATAAAGGTGCTGATATTGATGAACTTTAGCGGACGGCGAGTTTGATGTGGACGTGGATGGAGATGGCACCAAGGATATAACAGATACTGACCCTGCAAAGCTGAAGAAATATTCGGGTGATGATCGTTACACAGGCTGGCTTATAGGTTTATCTGTTGGGAACAAAAAGAAAAAAGGAGATTTTTACGCAAAATATCATTACCAGGAGTTGGAAGATTACGCTTTTCCGGCTGTGTTCGTTGACTCCGACTTCCACGGCGGCGGAACCAATAACAAGGGACATTATATTCATGGCAGATATTTTCTTGCCGATAATATTCAGGCCAGAGCCACTGGTTTTTTTACCAAACGTGACGATGAAAGCAAGGATGGGAAAAAGGACGAGGATCGCGTGCAGTTGGACATAGTAATTGGCTTTTAGGCAAACAAACAGCCATGCTAACAATAAACTAAGCAAAAAAATTATGGGGATTAAAAATGAAACAGATGACAATAGGCAAGAAACTCTACTTTTCTTTTGCTGCCCTTGTATGTTTAATGATCATCATCGGAGGCCTTTCAATTTACCGGTTAACGGGAATCACGGATAGTTTCGTCGAGACGATCGAGGTTTACGGTGAAATAGGCAATGATGCTACGGAAATTAAAGTGGCCCTTCTTACGGCCCGGAGACACGAGAAGGACTTCATCGCCCGCCATGACAAGAAGTATACGGAGCGCATGGATAAGACGCTAAGGGAGCTAGAGAGATTGGCAAAGAACGTCTCTACAAATGCAAAAAAGGTCAATTTTCATATTGCTGTATCCGAAACCGGGAGCATTTTGAAAGTAACCACGTCTTATGAGACCGCCTTTGGTAACGTGGTTAACTTGATTCATGCTCAAGGAGATAAGGATACGGGTATCCGGGGCAATTTACGCAAGTATGCCCACGAGATGGAGGCGGCCATTAAGAAAAGCGGATCAGACCCATTGATGGTGCGATATCTGCTTTTGCGCCGCCACGAGAAGGATTTCATTATGCGGCATGACGTTAAGTACATCGCCAAGGCACACAACGTCTTGAGTGACATAGAAACCATTCTGCATGAGACCCAGACAGAACAGATTTTGGGGAATACGATCAAAACCAGCGCCCAGTCATATGTTAAGACCCTTGAAAAATTATCTGAAAATATTGTTTCCATAGAAAAGCAGTATCCTCTCATGCGTAAGGCGGCCCATGATATTGAGGTGGTAGTGAATAAGTTGAACAAGGAAGTCCATGAGATTATCTCTGAGAAAAAAGCCACGGTTATGGATCAAAAGGCAAGCACCATAACGTTGCTTTACGTTATTGGGGGTTTGGCCGTGATATTGGGTCTTTTCCTTTCTATCTTTTCTGTGAGATCGATTACCAAACCCGTCAATCGCATTATCGAAGGGCTGAACGAAGGCGCGGGCCAGGTAGCCTCGGCCTCTGGCCAGGTCTCATCGGCAAGTCAGTCTCTTGCCGAAGGATCATCCGAGCAGGCAGCCTCAATCGAAGAGACATCATCATCCCTCGAAGAGATGTCTTCCATGACCAAACAGAATGCAGATAATGCGGTTCAGGCGGACAGTCTTATGAAAGAGACCAGCCGTGTGGTGTCAGATGCCAACTCTTCCATGGTCGAACTTACCACATCCATGGAAGAGATTTCAAAAGCCAGCGATGAAACTCAGAAGGTTGTAAAGACAATCGATGAGATTGCATTCCAGACCAATCTGTTAGCATTAAATGCAGCAGTAGAGGCAGCCCGTGCAGGCGAGGCAGGAGCAGGCTTTGCAGTAGTGGCGGAAGAGGTCAGAAATCTGGCGCTCCGCTCTGCCGATGCAGCCAAAAATACGGCTGAGCTGATAGATGGAACGGTAAAAAAGATCAAAAGCGGATCAGAGCTGGTGGCGCGAACCAATGATGCATTCAGCAAGGTTGCGGAAAGCTCTTCCAAAATAGGAGAACTGGTTTCCGAGATCGCTGCAGCATCAAATGAACAGGCCCAGGGTATTGAGCAGACAAACACCGCTGTGGCAGAGATGGACAAGGTAACCCAGCAGAACGCAGCCAATGCTGAAGAAACCGCATCCGCGTCTGAAGAGCTGAGCGCACAGGCAGAACTGATGATGGGGATTGTAGGAGAACTGTCAGCCATGGTTGGCGGAAGCGGGACCGGGACTGTAAACAGGCAACAGACATTAAGCAGAGAGCATAAGATAAAACCCCAAAAAGCTCTTCCAGTTTTTGCGGAAAAAGCCGGAGCCCCGGCAGTTCGCAAAACAAAACCGGAGATCAGCCAGGGCGGAGAAGTGAGGCCAGATCAGGTAATTCCTTTAGATGAGGAGGATTTTAAGGGTTTCTAACAAGGCATAGTCGAGTAGGGAAATGGTTGCTGGTTGCTTATTGCTCGGGATAGCAATGTAAGGCGGGACATCTGCTTTGGTGGATTCGTCGCTTACGCTCTTTAATCCACCCTACGATTCAGACTACCAACGTAAGTTTGTAGGGTGGATTAAGCGAAGCGAATCCACCGAAAACTGTAAATTCAATCAGCCATAGAGCCAAAATGTCGGAAAGTGTCCTAAGTTGGTAGCCGTCGCTCGTTACTGATTGATTCGTTGATTGGTTAACTAATGACCACTCAACTATTCGACTACTCAATACTAAGGAGAAATTGCTATGTTCAAAAACATGCAACTTATGACCAAACTGTTAACCATCGGTATTATAATGACAATTACACCTCTATTGATTGTTTTTGGAACTGTGCTTTATCAAAACGTCCAAATTACAAAAAGTGTAGGTAAAGAAAGCAAACAGTTAGCTCTTCAAGACCTTGATCATATTGTAAAAGGAGTTTATGGAATGTGCAAGGCTCGTCATGATGCCGTGCAACAACAGGTAAACATCGGCCTTGTTGCTGCCCGCAGTGTTATTGACAGCATAGGCGCAGTTGCTTTATCAAGCGAAACAATAACATGGAACACAGTTAATCAATATACAAAATCGTCCACTTCTGTGGACATTCCAAAAGTGATGGTTGGAAATGCCTGGCTTGGGCAAAATGCAAACAAGAATATACCTTCTCTTGTCGTGGATGATATCAAAAAATTTGTCGGCGGAACCTGCACTGTTTTTCAGCGCATGAATGAGTCCGGCGACATGCTGAGAGTTTCCACCAATGTCATGAAAAAAGATGGCAATCGCGCCATAGGCACGTTCATTCCCTCAAGAAACCCTGATGGAACATCCAATGCTGTTGTTTCGACATTGCTTAAAGGACAAACATTCAGGGGGCATGCGTATGTTGTAAATCAATGGTACATTACAGCATACGAACCTATTTACGATAATAATCAACGGATTATCGGAGCACTTTATGTAGGTTTTTCACAAGAAGGCGACCAATACATCAGAAAAACGATTATGAAGGAAGTAATTGGCAAAACAGGCTATATATTTGTGCTTGACAAAACAGGCAATTATATTATTTCCAAAAATGGGCAGCGCGATGGAGAAAATATATGGGAAGCAAAAGATGCTGATGGAGTTCCTTTTATTCAAAATATCTGCAACAGCGCTGTGAATTTAAAACCCGATGAAATTGATGAGCATAGCTATACATGGAAAAATAAGGGAGAAACTAAGGCGCGCTATAAAATTGCCCGCACTATGTATTTTAAGCCATGGGACTGGATTATCGGAGCAAGCTCTTATGAAAAAGAAATTTTCGCATCATTTTTTATAATATCGGCAATAGGACGTCAAAGCAATATTATACTCACCTTTATTTTGGGAGCTTCTTTTCTATGTGCTGCCTTGATCTGGTTTTTCGTGTCCCGAAACATGACCGGAGCACTTCGTTCAATAGCCGAAAAGCAGTCGGAAACCTCAGAACATGTAGCATCTGCTTCCGAACAGGTTTCATCAGCAAGCCAGTCTCTTGCCGAAGGGTCATCCGAGCAGGCAGCCTCAATCGAAGAGACATCATCGTCCCTTGAAGAGATGTCTTCCATGACAAAACAGAATGCAGATAATGCCAGTCAGGCGAACAATCTTATGAAAAAGACCAGCCATGTGGTATCAGATGCCAATACTTCCATGACCGAGCTTACCACTTCCATGCAAGAAATTTCAAAAGCCAGCGATGAAACCCAGAAGGTTGTCAAAACAATCGATGAGATAGCATTCCAGACCAATTTATTAGCCTTGAATGCAGCAGTAGAAGCAGCCCGTGCAGGCGAAGCAGGAGCAGGCTTTGCAGTAGTGGCGGAAGAGGTCAGAAATCTGGCGCTCCGCTCTGCCGAGGCAGCCAAAAACACGGCTGAGCTGATAGATGGAACGGTAAAAAAGATCAAGGGCGGATCAGAACTGGTGGCACGAACCAATGATGCATTCAGCAAGGTTGCGGAA
>JAUVLX010000033.1 GCA_030600525.1 Desulfobulbus sp.
GTTGTTGTCGATGAATTAAATTTGGGAGTAGATCATGCCGTATGTGAATATTAGAGTAGCAGGAACCTTATCCAAAGAGCAGAAGCAGAAGATTGCCAAAGGGGTGACAGAGGTTATTTCCGAGGTCGCAAACAAGCCCAAAGAGGCAATTTTACTTTTTATTGATGAGGAAAGTCCAGATAACATTGCCAAGGGCGGTGTACTGGTGGGAGATATGTAGCGTTTATGGATGGTGATGTTAAAAAGCGCATCGAAGAACTGCGCCAGCAGTTGCATGCTCATGGGCATTGCTACTATGTGTTGGATACTCCTGTCATTAGTGACGGAGAGTATGACAGCCTTTTTCAGGAACTGCTGCATTTGGAGGAAGACTATCCCGAAAGTGTAACTGTCGATTCGCCAACTCAGCGAGTCGGAGGTAAGCCGCTTAAGGGATTTAAAGTTGCAGAGCACCTTTACCCCATGCTGAGTTTGGATAATATTTTTTCAAAGCAAGGCTTGCTCGATTTTGAAGGAAAGCTTCAGCGGTATCTAAAAAGAGACACTGTGTTGGAGTATATTACCGAGCCAAAATTGGATGGTCTGGCTGTGGAACTGGTGTACGAGAATGATCGTTTGGTCACCGGTTCAACCCGCGGTGATGGATTGATAGGGGAAGATATTACAGCACAGTTGAAAACTGTGCCAACCATCCCATTACGTCTTTTGGCTACAGAAGAGGTGGCTATTCCGCAGCAGCTTATTGTCAGGGGCGAAGTTTTTATCCCCAAAAAAGGCTTTAAGCTGCTCAATCAGCAGCGAAAGGAGGAGGGGGGGGCGCTTTTCGCCAACGCTAGAAATGCTGCGGCAGGTTCCCTGCGGCAGCTCGATCCAAGGGTAACAGCTCAAAGGCCTCTTCATTTTTTTGCTTATAGTGTTGCTACTACCGAAGAGGTGCAATGTAGCGGTCAGTTTGAATTGCTGGCTTATTTGCGCAGCCTGGGCTTTGCTGTGAGTCCTCTGGTGCACCATTGCCCGAGCATCGGTGATGTTGGCCGCCAATATGATCTTCTTGTTCAGAAACGTCATGAACTTGATTATGAAATTGATGGTATGGTGGTAAAGGTAAATCGTTTTTCTTTGCATCAAAGATTTGGGAACACGGCCCGGGCGCCTCGGTGGGCTGTAGCCTGGAAATTTCCAGCGATTCAGGCGTCAACTATCATTGAACGGGTAGAGTTTCAAGTGGGGCGCACAGGAGTAGTTACCCCTGTTGCTCATTTACGGCCCGTAGAGGTTGATGGAGCGGTTGTCCAGCGGGCAACTTTGCACAACAGGGACGAGATCAACAAAAAAGATCTGCGCCTTCATGACACGGTTTTGGTCCAACGAGCGGGTGATGTGATCCCGGAAGTTATTAAGGCTGTGGTTGAAAAGCGTACAGGGCAAGAGGCGGCTATTGTTTTTCCTGAAAGGTGCCCTGATTGTGATGGACAACTGGAGCAAGCTGAGGGGGAAGTTGCTATACGCTGCACTAATCTTTTGTGCCCAGCTCAGAAAATACAACGTCTTATATATTTTGCCGGAAAAAGTGGGCTAGATATTGAAGGACTGGGCAAGAAATATGTAGAGCAATTGTATAGTGCCGGGTTGGTAGAAGATATTGCTGATTTCTTTTTATTGGAGGAAAAGCAATTGGCCCTTTTAGAAGGGTGGGGTGCGAAGTCGGCCCATGGAGTAATTGCCTCGATAGGCAAAGTGAAAGCGCCCTATTTGAATACCTTTCTCAGGGCGTTGGGCATTCGCTACGTTGGGGAAGTTACAGCAGAGCTTTTAACTGGTCATTATGAATCACTCGGTGAGCTTGCCCTATCCAAGGAAAAGGATTTGATGGAGATTGAAGGTATTGGGCCGCAGGTCGCTGAATCGTTGGTTACGTTTTTGCGTTCAGAACCCTTTGCAAACCTGCTGGTTAAACTTGGTCAGGCGGGGGTCACCATTCAGTCTCCGATAAAATCGCAGCAGCCTTTAGGTGGTCGGACTTTTGTTTTTACAGGTTCTTTGGAAAATATGTCAAGAAGTGAAGCAAAGCAGTTAGTTAAAACACTTGGTGGCAAGGTGGTATCCGCGATAAGCGGCAAGGTGACAGATGTTGTCGCTGGCGAGAAAGCAGGTGGTAAACTGGAGAAGGCACGAACGCTGGGCCTGGGCTTATTAACAGAAGAGGCTTTCGTCGGGTTAATAAAAGACCTGCAAGGTAGGTGATGAGAGGCGTAAGCGTGTTCTTCTCAGCTCCGCGGAGACTTGCTTTCCTTATTTGCCTGTATTTTATTTAAAATAACCATCTTTGAACAATTAAAGGACTTCTTACGAACCCGTCAATATTGGAATAGTAGTTTTTTATGCTTAACGTTATCAAGCAGCAACACGGATGAAATCTGTAACCCACAAAAGTGAAAAATATGATGAAAAAAGTGCAGATCCCAGGGGGCGAGCCGGCTGGAAGGGTTGTCTGTAATGCCTGCGGCAATAAAAGTGATTTTGTCGAGATAGCTGAGAACGTTCTCGTTACAACCCGTTATAGACAAAATAGTGACGGTTCTTTTACCCCTGAAGAAAATGATACCGAGATCTTTGGGGCCGTGAAATTTCTTTGTGGTAAGTGCGGGGAGGATCTGACCCAGTATCACGCACACTTTTTGGAAATGTCCTTTTAAGGTACGGATCAGTTTCCGTTGTATGCAATAAAAAAGGGGCTGCTTTAATAGCAACCCCTTTTTTGTAACTGCGATATGCTATAGCAAATCTATATCATACACAACCGGTAGGCTTAGGAAGGCCTGCCATTTTACAAGCACCTTTACCTGGTCCTGAAGGGAACAGTTCGTAAATTCGCTTCAAAGGAAAACCGGTGGTTTTGGAAAGAATACGTACCATAGGTGCGATACCGTTCTTCTTGTAGTACTCTTGAAGAGCATCGATTACTTTCTGGTGCTCATCGGTAACTTCCGCAATACCTTCTACGCTTTTTACGTAATCTAACCAGTTTACATCCCAGTCGTCAGCGCCTTTCAACAGGAAGCCGTCTTCATCTACCTCGTAGGTTGTGCCATTGTGTTCGATTTGTGCCATGTGTTCCTCCTAGAATATGTGATTAATATGAGTGAGAAGTTGAATCCTAATTGTAAAAATCACCAATTTCTTACTATAGGGGGGTGTGTTTGTCAAGCAAACGTCGTTGTTTTTTTGAGTACACGGTCAATCATTTTTTGTTCGTAGGCTGGAGCATTTTTCACTGGTAAGTTACAGGAAAATTGAACATAATAGACCCTTTCTCCAGAAAATAACCAAATGTCCGATTTGTAGAAGGAGTGTGCGTATCATGTTGAAAATTTTGCGAAAAAGAGCTCAGTCTGTTGTCATTCAGGCTCTAGTGCTATTGATTGCTGTAGTCTTTATTTTTTGGGGTGTGGGGAGCAACCTTGATAATAATCGGAATGCAGCAGCGGTTGTCAATGATATAGAAATTCCTTTTCAGGAGTTTCAGCAAAGTTATGATCGAGCTGTAGACACCTATAGGCAGCAGCTAGGTGGTCAGGTGCCTGATGGCTTTTTCGAAGGGATAGGGCTGAAAAATCAAGTGATTAATCAACTTATTCAGTCCGAATTACTGCGGCAGAGTGCGGGTAAGATAGGCCTTGCTATCAGTCGGGAAGAAACACAGCGTCGTATTCAGGAAATGGCCGTTTTTCAGGACGACGGTCAGTTTTTAATGAGCAGGTACAAAGACGTCTTGAGCCAAAACCGATTGACCCCCACTTCTTTTGAAGCTGGTTTGCAGAGTGATTTGATTACTGGAAGAATCGTCGAACTGATTGGCTCTTTTGCGGACGTGCCGCCTGCAGCCGTGCAGGCCTGGATCGATTTCTCCAAAACAGAACTTAAACTCGTTTATCGGAGTTTTAAAGCTAGTGACTTTCTTGATGAGGTGAACGTGGAAGCCGATCAGTTGGCATCCTGGTACGAAAAAAAACAACAGGAATATGTAACTGATCCCCAAATTGAGCTGCAGTATCTCTATTTCCCTTTTGCTGCTGATATGGATAAGGTGACCCTTAACGATGAGCAATTAACGCAATTTTATAATGACAATATAGACAGTTATACTGTGAAGGAAAAACGTCGGGCTCGCCACATCTTATTTAAAGTGAGCAATGCCGATTCTGCAGCGGTTAAGGAAGAGCAGAAGCAAAAGGCAGAGCATGTCCTTCAGCTTTTACGTGATGGTGGTGATTTTGCGGCCCTTGCCAAGGAATACTCGGAAGGGCCGAGTAAAGACTCGGGTGGTGAGTTAGGATTTTTCGAACGTGGCGCTATGGTGCCCTCATTTGAGGCAGCTGTCTTTTCAATGGAGCCTGGCGACTTGTCCGACCTTGTGGAAACTTCTTTCGGGTATCACCTGATTTTGGTCGAAGATGTGCAACCTGCGGTGGCCAAAAGTTTGGAAGATGTTCGCGCTGAAATCGAGGGACTATTGAAAGAGCAGCGGGTCAGAGGAATTACATTCCAAAACGTCTCTAAAGCGTATGAAGATATTATCCTGGCAGGCAGCTTGGAAAAATATGTTGAACAGGGGGGAGACACAGTTCAAACAACCGACTTCTTTACCCGTAAGGTTCCACCTGAGTCTCTTGTTAAGGCAGGTGCACTGCTTGACGTTGCCTTTGGGTTGAGCAAAGGTGAACTGAGTTCATTGGTTGAAGTGGCAGATGGGTATGCTATAGGTTATGTGCAAGATATCAAAAAGCCGGAAGTGCCATCTCTTGACGAGGTAAAAAAACAGGTTACTGGCGATTTTAAGCATGAGCAAAGTGTAGCATTGGCCCGTTCAGCAGCAGACAAGGCCCTCGCAATAGCTTCTGAGACCGGTAAACTGGTACTCGAAGGTAAGAGCAAAGAATCTGGATACCTGAAAAGAGGAGGAGGCGATGGTGACGTCCCACCACAGGTGGTGCAGGCCGCATTTACCCTCAACGGAGGCGAAAGTTTGAGTAGCGAAGTTGTGGCGGTAGATGATGGGTTTTATGTTTTTGAGGTCCTTGAGAGTCGTCAGGATCCTACTGCTATGGACGCAGCCCAGAAAAAGCAGCTTGCTGAGCAGTTATTGGTAAACCAGCAGAACCGTCTGGTGGCCAGCTGGGTGGAAAGACTTCGTGCCGATGCAAAAATATGGGTCAACGATCAATTGATACAGTAGGCCAAGTGGCTTTAGCATCTTTTAACTGCCCGTTTCATAATTTCGTTTTCACCCCGGCACTTTTGCCGGGGTGTCTTTTTCATCTGTTTATTTTTCAAATCATACACTCCCCGGAGTGTTAACATCGTTGTCGCCCATTTTCGGGCACCTGACTGGTAAAATTAATGCCTGTGACAAACCACGCAAAAAATATTCTTAGCTCATTTGAAGAGCTTACCTTTTTGGAAAAGCTGCTGCTGCAGCTAGCTTCAGTTATTTATGAACCTGTCTCCAAAGCCTTTTTAACAAAATGTATTGCCAAAGTCGGTGTCAGCTTTCCGGGTGCTAAACGGCCTGGCAAAGAGGACATTGATGCGGCTATAAAGAAATTGCAGGCAGCCGGATATCTGAACAGCAAGAATCAATGTGAGCAGGTAAGTGCCGAGTATCTGACTCGATCGGCAATTAGTGAAAAACGTTTTGAACAGTTCGTGGCTTTTATCGAAAAGGAAGCCCCTGTCTCCTATCATTCAGGGAAACGGGCAACCCGTTGTTGGCGAGCCCTCCGGCAGTTTCGTATCGGTGTGTATCTGGAGGATTTTGATCGGATTGATGAGGCTTTGGCATTTCTAGATCAGGAGTGTGGTCAGGAATTGCAGACAGACCCTCCGGCAGTGATCGTGACGGCGCGGGCCTTTGATCCTGAATGGTTGAGTACTTTGCCTGGTTCCTTACAGTTTTACCTGCTTGAGCAGGTGGTAAGGTACTCTCTGGAAAGCCTGCAGCACTTCCCCGATGTTATTGCCTATCTTGAACATGAAGTGGCCTTGTCGGTCTCCAGTATCGAAATGGTACCGTTTCATCGATTGCTTGCGAACTATTATTTGCTTCAGGGCCGTTTTGCTGATCTCAATACATTACTGGAAAAGCATGGTGACTCGTTTCAGGGGTCGGGATACGCTGGTAGTGTTACTTTTTTGTGTGGTGATGTCAGTGAGGCGTTACGTCTTTTTGAAGAGGATCGGCAACGACTGCAGGAATATGCAGGTGATAATCCAGTTTTTTTCTTTGGTCTTCCAGGGTTGTTTTCGATTTTCGCTCTGCTGGCAAGAAACGAGGAAGGCGATAGACAGGCTATTCAAAACGCGGTAGCGACTGTGTTGCAGCGTTGCCAGGGGTGTCCGGAAGAAGTGCCGTATCGTTTTCTTGAAACGGTGATCCGCGCCCCGGAAGGGACCCTGCCAGACATGATGGCATTGACTGATCGACTTGCAGCTGAAGAGAGGAGCTTGACAACCTTAGTTGCAGTCCTCTCTTTATACTGGATCGGTGTCGAAATACCGGTAGATTTTCAAAATGCGCTTTCCGCTCTCTATGAACAGGCCAGATTAAATACCTTTGACTGGCTGGCAATGGAAACTGCAGAGCTGCTTGCCACGGTGGGTGAAGAGCAGGACGAGAAAAAATTGATTGCCGAGGAACTTGCAGCACATCTGCAGTGTCGATTCCTCACCCATATTATTTCTCCACAAAACTCCTGGAAACAAAGTCTGCAGGAGTTGATTCACATAACGAGAAAGGTGAGTGAACCTCAACGAACGACCAGGTTAGCGTGGTTTGTGCGATATGAACCTAATACCTTGGCTGTGCAGCCAAAGGAGCAGAAACGAACCAGTTCGGGAGGGTGGACAAAGGGGCGCTCTGTCGCCTTGAATCGATTGATGCACACCAAGGATTTTGCTTACCTGACAAGCCAGGATCGCCAGGTTTGTGAAACCATACACCAGGTTGGTGAAGTGACAGGTCGAAATGGAGGATGTGATTTTGAAATAGACCAGGCCATGCTTTTGCTGGTCGGGCATCCCCATGTATTTTTAGAACAATCACAGCGAACGCCGGTGGAGCTCGTAACCGGGGAACCTGAGCTAGTTGTGGAGCAGAAAGACGACACGCTCTTCATCCATTTTTCCCAGGATATAGGTGATGGCAATATTGCCATCTGGAAAGAGACTCCAACCCGCTTTCGTATTATAAAAATCAGGGATGAGCATCGGGAAGTTGCTGAAATCACGGGTAAGAGCGGTTTGTATGTACCCATGGAAGCCAGTCAGCAGGTTCTTGATGCAATCGGCAACATCGCTTCTTTTATGACCGTTCATTCTTCCATAGAGATGGTAAGTGAAGGTGAGCAGGCCGAATTGGTGGATAGTGATCCCACAATTCACATACATATTATTCCGTATGGCAGTGGCTTCAGGTTGGAAATGTTTGTCAGGCCGTTTTCTAAAGGGGGGCCCTATTTAAAACCCGGAGTTGGTGTTTCCAACCTGATGTCAGAAATTGCTGGCAAGCGATTGCAGACTCGTAGGAATTTGCTGCAGGAAGAGCGAGAGGCAAGAGAAATTGAAGAAAGTTGTCCTATGCTTGACCTGGCAATTGATTTGGAGCAGGAAGACAAACGGGAGTGGCACCTGTTTGATCCTGAGGAGTGCCTGCAGGTTTTGCTTGAACTGGAGGAAATTAAGGATCGGGTGGTCCTTGAGTGGCCAGAGGGAGAAAAAATTTCAATCCGTCGGCAGATAAGCGCTAATCAGCTGAACCTCAATATTCGTACTAGCCAGCAGGACTGGTTTGCGCTCTCAGGGCAACTGCAGATTGATCAGGATGAGGTCATGGGCCTTAAAACATTGCTGGAAAAGGTCAGTGAGGCCCAAAGTCGATTTATTCCCATGGGGGACGGGCAGTTTTTAGCTTTAACCCAGGAATTTCGCAACCGGCTGGAGGAACTGATCCTGATTGGAAACAGTGAGTTCGGTGATGATGATGAAGTTGCAGTTCATCCTCTTGCCGCAATTGCGCTTGATGAATTTACGCAACAGGCGCAGACAAATGCCGACGAAGGATGGAAGCGGCAACTCAAAGCCATTGCAGATACCCAGGAATCAACTCCCCAGATTCCTTCGACCATTAAGGCGGAGCTACGTGACTATCAGCAGGATGGTTTTGTCTGGATGAGCCGTTTAGCCAGCCTCGGTATCGGTGCATGCCTTGCCGATGACATGGGACTCGGTAAGACTCTGCAGGCAATAACGGTTATTTTGAGTCTGGCTGAAAAGGGGCCGACATTAGTTATTGCTCCTACTTCTGTATGCATGAACTGGGAAACAGAAGTGAATAAGTTTGCCCCAACTTTTACAATTCACCAGTTTTTAAGTCAGAACCGGGAAGATACCATAGAGAAGCTGGGTAAGTTTGATCTGCTTATTACCAGTTACACTCTGTTACAGCAGGAAATAGACCTGTTAGAGAAGGTGCAGTGGCAATCGGTGGTGCTTGATGAGGCGCAGGCCATAAAAAACGCAGCAACCAAGCGATCACGAGCAGCAATGAGGATTAATGCCAAGTTTAGGTTGATCACCACAGGTACGCCCATTGAAAATCATTTAGGTGAGTTGTGGAATCTGTTTAGTTTCATCAACCGTGGTTTGCTGGGTACCTATAAGCAATTCAATACCCGGTTTGGAATTCCGATCGAAAAATATCATGATCGAGATGCACGCAGATCGCTCAAGAAATTGATCCGTCCTTTCATGTTACGGCGAATTAAATCTCAGGTTTTAGACGAGCTGCCCCCAAGAACCGAGATTACTTTAAGAGTTGAGATGCAGCCGGAAGAGCTGCAGTTTTATGAAGCATTGAGACAGCAGGCAATTGAAAATATAGAAGGGAGCGCACAAAAGAACGGGCGTCATTTACGTATTCTTGCTGAGATCATGCGGCTGAGAAGAGCGTGTTGTAATCCAAAATTGATCGACCCAAATACCAAAATCCCTTCCACCAAACTCAAAGTTTTTCAAGAGGTGGTAGAAGAGCTTTTGCGCGGCAAACATAAGGCGCTGGTATTCAGTCAGTTTACCGGCCACCTTGCCCTGCTTCGCGCCTTTTTGGATGAAGAGAAGATTTACTATAAATACCTAGATGGAACGACACCGGCAAAAGAGCGACAACGGCAGGTAGAAACTTTTCAGGCTGGCGAAGGGGACCTGTTTTTAATTAGTCTGAAGGCCGGTGGGCTTGGGTTGAATTTGACTGCAGCCGATTACGTCATCCACATGGATCCATGGTGGAATCCAGCTGTGGAAGACCAGGCGGCAGACAGGGCGCATCGTATAGGCCAAAAACGACCGGTAACTGTTTACCGGCTTGTGACCGCTGGCACCATTGAAGAAAAAATTGTTCGTTTGCATCAGGAAAAAAGAGATCTTGCCAATTCGTTGCTTGAAGGGTCAGATGTCAGCGCCCGTATCAGTGCTGATGAATTGCTGTCGCTGATTCGTAATTCTTAAGGATAGTTTGCAAGAACGTAATTATTCAGCGAATAACAAATAACCTCGCCTTACCCTCGATCTGTAACTGTTCAGCAGTGCTCCAGATGCGTGTAAGCAGGCTGGATAACAATAGTAATGCTCTGTTTTCCTGACTGATCGTGCGCAGAGGTAAGCGCAGGCTCCGTGGGGTATTGCTTAATAGTTACGCAAAAGCAACAATTTTCAGACACCTATAATGTTATTTGGCTGTTGCAATGAGATTTTTCCAGGAATGAATATCTTGTTGCAGCAGTGAACACGAGTAGCCATGAAGAGTGTACAGTGTTTCCCTGGCGGCTTTGTCTGGAAGCTGTAGGCGACTCAGATGTCCCAAGTTAACCCCCTGAGCCTTTTCTAGAAATTTTAATGTCTGTACAGAGAGTTGTCGTGTGAGCATGGTGCTTCCAGACTGGCATTGGTTGCAGAGCAGGGCGCCGATACCGGGTTGTATGGTGTAGGTGTTTTTGGGGGATATGGGCCTGTAACACTGACTGCAACACTCCAATTCCGGCCTATACCCTACGATGTCGAGTAACCTGATATGGAATAAAGCGGCTATCTTAAGGGGGCGATCGCCTTGGTCAAGGGAGTGTAACGCCCAGTTTAACAACGAAAATAGTCCACATTCGGGATCTTTTTCTTTTGTAAATCGAAGAATGAGTTCACAGAGGTACATGGCTCCCGCATATTTTTGATATGACTGGCGAAGGGAGAGAAAGGCGTTCTCTAACTCGGCCTCAGCGATGAACAGGAGGGTGCTCGTGCGGGATAGTTTGTAGGTAACGAGAATTCTAGAGAAGGGTTCCAGCTTGTTGACAAAACGTTTTTTACTGCGCTTGGCTCCTTTGGCAATTCCGGTTACCTTGCCAAGGTTTTCACTGAAAAGGGTAACGAGTTTGTCTGATTCTCCGTGATCAGTTGTTTTCAGTACCAAGCAGCGGGTACTGGATACATTCATTAATTTTCCAGGCCTTTCTTTAGCTGTAGTTGGAATTCTCCTGAATGTGCATCGTCAAATGGAAACGGCTTGCCATTTAAAGTAAGTTTTGCACTTGCAGGTTCAGAGAAGCGGAGGAGTAAGCGATCAGCTGCACGCCACTCTGTCTGTTTGTTTTTCACGAATGCCTGATGCAAGGTAGGCTGATCATCTATATTTACCTCAACCGAGGCATTTTGCAGAAAGTGAGCCGTGAGTAGGATGTAGTCACCTTCGATGGTTTCGATTACAGATGGGGGCGAATCGTCGAAAACCGCCATGATTGTTGACGTGATATTTTTGGTGGTATCGGTAAAAAATGCGAACGGATTCCATGATGTGTACAGGCAAAATCCGGTAAAAGAGAGGGCAATCAGTGCCAAAAGAAACGCTGCTACGGTTGCAGAAGGGATATGGGAGGGTTCTGCAAGTTTTTTGGGAGCAAGAGAGTGACCGCTAATCCCTATTTTGTTGAGACGGTCTGGCTTTTTCCCGTTATTACGTTCTTTGATAAACCGCGTGGCAGCAAGCTGCCCATCAATACCCAAAAAATTACCGTATAAGGTGAGGAGTCCTCGGGTAAAGGTGTCTGCAGGCAGTTTTGCAAAGTCATGGGCTTCCATGGCCTTCAGGTTTGCCACCGAAATTTTGGTTTCAGTTGATACCTCCTCATAGCTGAGACTTTTTTCTTCTCGAAGGTGCTTGAGGTGGCTGCCAACGACTTTCTGTTCTGTTGGATGATTATTTTTATCTTTTACGCGCATGTTTTCTGCTGCAATGGCCTACGTTCACAGGATTTTTAAATATGCTTTGTCCCGAATACCTTCAATCCAGTTTTTATATAACAGCTGCATCTCCTGTTGATACAGCTTTTCCCGTATTTCTTCTTTGACAGATTCGTATGGTACCTTAGTGATAATTTGCCCCTCCTGGCTTGATAAAATGCTGAAAAATTGATATCCGGACGGGGTCTCAACAATCTTGCTTATCTGGCCAGGTTTAAGTCCAATAATAGCATTCCGCATAAAAGGTGCCATTTCTTTTACCTGGAAAATACCTATGTCGCCACCGTCTTTAGCCGAAGGGAGGTCTGAATACTGGCGAGCAAGTTCTTTGAAGTTTCCCCCGTGTTGGGCGAGGCCATGCACTTTTGCTATTTTTTCTTTTGACTTCTCTTGGCTTAGTTTTTTGCCGCTGGCATCCGTCGCATTCCTGGAAGTCCCAATTTGTAAGATATAGTAGCCACCTTCTCCTACTTGCTCGGTGTAATGCAGGTCATAGTAGTCAATAATTTTTTCTTCAGGGATGATGACCTTGGAGCGAACCTCGTAGTTGACAAGTTTGGAGCGCAATATCTGGCCTTTGAGGTCCTCGCGATAGAGCGGCTCTGTCATGCCTATTGTCTTTAGCTCCTCCACGAACTGTTCGCGTGTAATTTTATTGTTGAGAAGAATACGTTGCAGAGCATTGTCAACTTCCGGTTCTGAGATGGTTATCTGCATCTTCCCTGCTTCTTGAAGCAGTAACTTTTTATCAATGAGTTTTTGGATGACACTTGTACGTATCTGATCCATAACTTCTTCTAATTGCTCAGGTGGGACCTCGGAAGCCGCTTTTTGAAAGAGAGGTTGACCAAGCTCGTTGACTTCTGAAAGCGTTATAATGTCATTGTTGACAATAGCTACACTTCGGTCTACGAGTTCTGCAGGTACGGTGTATGGGGTGCAGAAGACGAATAAAAGTAAAAATACAAATTTTTTCCCAGTCATATATGAGTATAGTAGTTGTTAGAATTGGCTGGAATGAGAGCCTCTTGTGAGGTGCGTTAATACGGTAGTGTTTAGAATTGGTAAATAACTATGAAAAGAGTAGCTTGTCACCCAACTATCTAATCGGTAGAGGGTAAAGGCGCAATATTTTTTGGTAAAAACAACCTTGTGAGTGGCAGGATCCATCATTCATTTGTAGAAAATGGCTCGAATGTTGTATCGTGTAAAAGAAATGGAGTACTTTTTATTTTTTGGAGGAAGAGCTATGGTTGGTGGAATACGTTCAGCGCTATCCGGTCTGGGGGCAGCAGGGGGCCAAATGGCCAATACTGCAAATAATGTTGCAAACATAAACTCAGAGGGATTTAAAAAGGGACGCGTACTACAGGCCGAGCAACGTCCCCAAGGCGTGAGCACCGTTGTTGAAAAGGTAGAAACACCAGGAGCATACGTCGTAGAGGATACCTCTCAGGGACAGGCGCTCTTTGAAAAATCAAATGTAGATCTGACAGAAGAAATGCCGCAAATGATGGTTAATCAGCACTCATATAATGCAAACCTTAAAACGCTGCAGGTCGCCGATGAGATGACAGCCTCCCTTCTCGATATTAAGGCATGAGGGGTTCGAGCCATTGGTTGTAAGGTCAAATGTATTACTGACAGATTTGACATTTGAGTTACTGATTTGTATTTGTAGCCCTCCACGCAAGGAGTTGTATCCCCTTTTTCGCATGTAACTGATTGATGATTGCCCTTGGTGATCGATCCCAAGGCAGTAACAGCCTGAGCCGTCCATTAAAAAGTACGCTGCATCGTTTCTTTTCTCATTATTCTGCGTTAGTTTTCCCTTTTTTAAAAAAGATAGTTGAGTTGCGATAGATATCTTTCGTCCATGCAATTTATGGTACAGTGAGTATTTATATGCAGGAGTAATAACTTTACATTGGAATGGGGCTACCTGCCGACAATGTTAAGAGGAGCCTTCTGGGAGGAAATAATGCAGAGTGTGGAGTGGTTCAGGATGCGGATTTTGGGTTTGGTTTGTTTTGTAGCTTTATTGGGTTTGCCTATGAGCAGTTTAGGGGCAGTCGATATGCCTCAATTTTCTTTGCCGTCAGTTATAGACGGAAAAGTAGTTGATAGTGCCTCTTTTACCGGGAAAGCTTTACTTGTTACTTTTTTTGCAACCTGGTGCGCTCCCTGTCGTCAGGAAATACCCGTTCTAAAGGAACTTCATCAAAAATATGAGGAGAAAGGCTTTTCTGTTATCGCGCTTTCTGTTGATGAAAAAGGGGCTGGGGTCGTTGCTGAACTGGTTGAGCAGGAGCAGATAAAATATCCTGTACTTATGGCTGGCAAAGGAACACCGAGGAAATTCGGTGGGATTATTGGTATTCCAACCTCTTTTTTAATTAACAAGGCTGGGCATGTGGTCAAAAAATATCCAGGATACATCGCTCACTCTCTCTTGGAAAAGGATATTAAATCAGTTCTTTAAGCGTTCTTTAACTAAGGTGGTGCTTGGGTTTATTGTTGACAACTAGTTTGTTTTCCCTTACCTTTCCCTCCAAAGATTGCTGTAAAGATGTTTAGTTCAGTTTCAATTAAAAAAGGAGGATATGATGAAAAAGGTTATTTCTGCTGTAATGGTTGCTGCTTTTGTGATGAGTGCCAGTGTCGTTTTGGCTGCTAAGGTTACCTGTACTGTTGACGAAGTTGCTGCCGACGGTAAAGTCAACATGACTTGCAAAAATGCAGACAAAATTAAAAAAGGCGACAAAGTTACTGTAAAAGCCAAGAAAAAGACAGCTATCGAAGGCTGCTAGTAGACTTTTCACACTTTTTTTAGAGCGGGCCGGTGATTCACCGCCCCGCTCTTTTTTTATGCTGGCCCTGTTATGGAATTTTTGAAAGCCATTATCCTTGGAATCATCCAGGGACTTACTGAATTTTTACCTGTTTCAAGTTCAGGCCATCTTGTTATTGGCTCAGAATTATTGAACTTTCATGACCCTGGTATTGCCTTTGAAGTCTTTCTCCATGTTGGAACACTGCTTGCGGTGGTGATAGCCTTTCGCAAAGATTTACTGCATATGGTTCGTGCTCTTTTTTCCACACCAGCCCAGCGTAAGGCTGATGCTGAATTACAGCGTTCCTTCATGTGGAATATATATATCGTACTTGCAACCCTCCCAGCCGTATTTGTCGGTCTGTTCCTTAAAGACTCTATAGAGCAATTTTTCAGCAATATTCTTGTGACGTTTACTATGCTTGCGGTAACCGGATGCATTATGTTGTTAACTACAAAATTTAAGAACCAGAAGGGGGCGGTAACTGGGACAAAGGCCCTGTGGATAGGTATGGCCCAGGCCATGGCCATCCTGCCGGGGTTGTCTCGAAGCGGTTCTACCATTTTTACCGGAATGGCATTGGGGGTTCATCGGGAGACAGCAGCCAGGTTTTCCTTTATTATGTCCATTCCTGCTATTATAGGGGCTGCTGTATTACAGATCAGTGAACTTATAGCATCACCGCCAAGTAGCAGTGAGATGGGGCATGTCATGGTCGGTATGGCAGCTTCTCTTATTTCTGGATATTTTGCTATTATATTGTTAATGCGATTTGTCCGTAAAGGACAGCTGCACTGGTTTGGTTATTATTGTTTGAGTCTTTCGTTAGTAGGGTTTATCTGGTACACCCTGCAGTAAAAGTTGTTTGAGAAAAAAATATTTCTACCTGATTGGTAATTGTGTAATTTATGGATCCGCAAACCTTGCCAGCTGAAGAACTGGCCCTCTATACATCGCTGAAAAAACAGTTAAAGGTCGCTTTTGAACCGCTCAAGGTGCAGAAGTATCGACTTAATCTCCTGAAGTGTACAGACCTGGAGCAACTTCTTGATGGTAAAGATCCGCTGAAGAATGTCTCTGATTTCCCCCTGTGGACACGTTTGTGGGAAGCTGCCATTGTTCTTGCGGATTATTTTGCCGGACAGAAACCCCAGCCAGGGACGCGTTTGCTGGAGCTTGGTGCGGGGTTGGGAGCTAGCGGACTCGTTGCCGCAGCAGCAGGATATGAGGTGACTCTGACTGATTATGAAGAGCGTATTCAGCAGTTTCAGCGAATTAATGCTGCCGCAAGCAATTTGCCTGGAGTACGGTTTGAATTTCTTGATTGGCTTAATCCTTCGGATGTAGGACAGTATGATGTCATAGCCGGTTCGGAGATTATATTTCGTGATGAGTTTTTTGAGCCACTTATTGAAGTTTTTAAAACCGCATTACGTCCCGGTGGGGTGATCCTGCTTTCTCATGATGCCCGTCGCCGTAGTTTAGCCCCATTCTTTGAAATGGCGAAGAATGATTTTACAATCAGTGTAGTCAAGCGGACACTGAAAAGTCTCGAAGGCGATAAAGTCATCCTACTTGCCCGTTTACTACGGAAATAAGTCAACGTCTCTGCTGGTTGGCACCGAGAGTAACCTGCTGTTTGCCTGCCTGTTTTCTAGACCACTTTTTTAACCTGAGCTTTTTAATATAAACGTGTATCCTGTTTGTCTGCAGCTAAAAGATAAGCTTTGTGTCGTCATCGGCGGCGGTGGGGTGGCTGAGCGTAAAGTTCGGGAGATTCTTGCCCAGAAAGGCAGGGTTCGACTTGTAAGCCCTGACCTCAATCCTGGTCTCAAGATAATGGCTTCGGGGGACCGGGTTGCATGGCGCAGGAAGGAATATGAGCGTGACGATTTGGGGGGTGCCTTTCTCGTTTTTGCTGCCACCTCAAGTCCAGCCGCACAAAAGAATATTCAAAGGGATGCGGAATCAGCAAATTTGTTGATTAATATAGCTGATGATCCCCAAGGGTGCAGTTTTCATGTTCCAGCCTCTATCCACCGTGGAGATCTTACCCTTGCCATCTCAACCAATGGGAAGAGCCCTGCAATGTCGGCCATGGTCAGAAAGCGGTTGGAAAGAGAAATCGGGGAGGAGTACGGAGTTCTGCTCAATCTTGTTGCTGCTATTCGAAGTCAAGTCCTTGATAGAGATGAAGGGCAACAGCAGAAAAGAATTCTATTCCAGAAAATTCTCCATCACGATATAATCAGCTGGATAAAAGCTGGCCAATGGGAGCTGGTTGAAGAGCACATAAACAACGTCCTGGGGTCAACCGTTGAGATTGAC
>JAUVLX010000377.1 GCA_030600525.1 Desulfobulbus sp.
ACGGAGTCATACTTTATGAGGTGTGCCAGGGTCTTTACATCAGTTAAATCATTGATACCGACAACCTCAATGTCAGCAAATGATGCATCTTTACTGAGCGCTCGAAAGATATTACGCCCGATCCTGCCAAACCCGTTAATCCCGACCTTAATGCTCATGCTTTTTCTCCTTTGTATCCAAGCAATAGTCTGCTCATTATCCGGTATAAAAAGCTACCGCCTAACATCCTGCTTCAATGAAAATCAAACAAAGTGACTGAAGAGGTAATCAATTTTCCTGACTACTGGGCAGTCTTGCCAAACTGCTCGTCAATGTCACGTGTAATCGCTTCAAGCTGTATCAATTTAATGACAGCTTCCTGACATTGCGTGTCAATTTGCAAGGCACGTCTGAATATTGCCTGTGATTGATGATACCATTGACTCCTGAAATAACTATTGGCTGCAGTGCAGAAACCGTAAGGTGCATTACCGCAAAACATATCATTAAAAATAGACTCCAGAGATTCTCCCCATATTTCGCCGACAACTTTCTCTTTTTCAACAAGAAGTCTGACAACGAGTTCATTCTCTGCAAATGATGGCATCATAAGCCGCAAAAGGTAAATTGCCCTGCCAAACGACAGGGCAATACGCTCCACCTGCTGCTCGGTATCGACAGCTATCCTCCTGAATACCTCTGGGGTATCTATCACCTTAGACAAAGAGAAAGACTGGGTACCATACGCCATTTGCTCAGGGCCTGTATCCTGGTCAGCAGGAAAAACAGACGGCCCGTAATTGTTCAGTAAATAAAGATTTTCCTTGAGCTTCATCGCTTCGTGAAAGAGAGAACCGATAAGCCAGTCAACCAGAGAGCCAAGGACATTTTTTTGCCGCTCACTCTCCGGCCAAACAGTATGGCAAAGATCTTTGAGCCGCCATAACAGCCCTCTGCAGGTTTCTGCGCCAAGCATGGCCGTAAGCTGCTCGAGAAGCCGAGTCCGAAGAGCAATGGTTGTTGCCTGCGATAGATCTTTTGCCTCCAACAATGCAAAATGGTAGCTGTGGCAAAAATCCTGATAAAGATCATGATACAGCTCATATGCCTGAAAAAATTCGCTGACAACCTGGCGAATGAAAAATTTGCGACGCTTTTCCAGCCACGGTGTCTGTAATTGGGATGCGGAGGCCTCTGCGGCATATTGTAGGTTCATTGTGCCGCCCCCACCGTTAGTCCTTGTGCCTGTTCATAGAGCAAAATATATTCACTCATCACATCCTGCCAGGTATGACAGGCAAAAATATTCTTCACTGCTGCCTGTTGCATGCGTAAATGTTTTTCAGGTTGTTCGTAGAGCGCGAGCGCTCTTTCCATGGTGCTAATCAATCCCTGGGAGCTATTTTCCTGATAAGCAAAACCGGTTTCACCGTCGAGCACCTTCACCAGCCCACCTACATGGTGAACAAGAGGTATATTCCCCAGCAGTTGAGCAATATAATCAGTTAATCCACACGGCTCGTACAATGATGGAATAAGGAAAAAATCTCCGGCTGCGTAGACCTTATTGGCCAGAGCCGAGTCAAACCCTTTTAAGAAACAAAACCGGCCCGTTACGCCTGAACGTTCAGCCAACGACTGGAGTGCATCTTCAACTTGGCTCTCCCCGGAGCCTAAAATAAGCAGTTGTGCCTCTTCTCTTTTGGCAAAAAACCATGGGATGCAATCCAAGACAATATCAATCCCCTTCTGCCCGGTAAGGCGTCCGATAAAGGTAAAAAGTGGGACCGCCGACGCAGGAGCAAGATGACCAAACTGTTCTACATATTCCCATTGCCTTAGTCGGCCAGCTTGTGACAATAGATCGTTTTTGCACTCCAGCTTCCCTTTAAGCTTACCCCGAGGTACATTAAAGGGGGCTGCCAGCCCTAGCTTTTGCGGATTAACAGGGTCAAAGGTTGCAGGATCTATTCCGTTGGTTACCCCTCGCAACTCAACCTTTCTGGCTTTCAATGCGTGACCGAGCCACCCTGTACGGGCATCTTCTGTCGTCTCCTGGAGTTCTCGCCCATAGTTCTCACTGACAGTATTAAGGACAGCATAATCAGCAGCCGCTAAAAAGGGATCAAAACTCTTACCAAGCAGATTCTTCAGGATAATGTTTTCCGGTAGCCCGGTTACTGCCCTGGCAAAGTCAAGGTCTTCAATCTCCTGGTGATAGCCAATACCTGCATTATGTACAGTTACAACTGCGCCTGTATGGCGAAAGAAATTTCTGTAACCGCTATTTTCACGCATCATAGCCGGCAGAATTGCAGCGTGTCCATCCTGACAATGGACCACCCATGGAGCATCCTTGCAGAGAATCATCATTTCTAGGGATGCCTTCTGGAGCAGAATATTCATCGCAAAATAATCGTAATGGCCACTCCCCTGCTTCTGCCAAGATAGTCCCTGTTCTTCCTCGCTGGTATATGTATAGACCCCCTGTTTACCTCCAAACCGGTCTGCCTCAACCAGGTAAACGCTTACACCGTTTATCACCTGCGACCAGATGGCCACCATCTCCCGGCGTTCCTGTTCAGGATAATCCATGTCCACAGTAAAACAGCTCTCAAACTGACGCCCGCAGATA
>JAUVLX010000106.1 GCA_030600525.1 Desulfobulbus sp.
TGGATACAACGTGCCATTACGCAGCCAAATGAGACCTGTTCCCTCATCAACTATTCTGTCATTCTCAATCCGCAGACAGGATGCAACTGGGGCAAGCGGACGATTTTGGCTGTTTACCGAAAAAGCCTCTTCCGCACGGGAACTGCATACGTTCACTGGCGTAAGGCGAAGCTCTCCTCGCCTCTCAGCAACTTTTATACGACAGGAAGAACTTTGGTTTTCCTCATTTGATGCACTCACCCGGAGCTGTTCCATGGCAGCCAGCATATCTGCTGCAGTTTGGAAACGCGATGCAGGGTCCCAACTTAAAGCCTTTGTGAAAAAATCATCCCAGTTATGATCATATCGATGATTGACCAGGGAAAGAGAAAGACTCTGCATACCTGGCAGTTTACCCGTGAGCATCCTATACAGCAGCACTGCAGCGGAATACAAGTCTGCCCTGCCATCCACCTCCAGTGGATTTGTTCGCTGTTCGGGCGGTGTATAGTAAGGAGAGCCAACCCGCATGGTGTCCGGGCCGCAAAAAGCAACGCCTTCCACCAAGGCCATGCCAAAATCACAGAGCTTGATTGTGTCCTCATCGGTTACCAGAATATTTTGCGGTTTTATATCACGATGAATAATTTTATTATGATGAAGAAAGGAAAGTGCCTTGAGCAGTTGACGCCCGTAATAGAGCACTTTTTTCGCCTCAATAATGCGGGAATCGTCTTCGACCTGAAATTTCTCACCTATCATGTCTCCAAGGTTTTTACAGATATACTCCATAACAAAAAAGGGCCGCCCTTGATCATCTTCTGCATAATCATGGGCCGTAACCAAAAACGGTTGCTGGAAAGATGCCATGGTTTTTGCTTCAGCCATGAAAATTTCACGAAGCTTCTCTGGACCAAGGATAACCTCCATAATCTCGGAAGGGTCCAGTAGCTTAATTGCCACCACCTTCTCAATTTCTGGGACCAATCCTTTGTACACGGAGCCCATCCCACCTTTTCCGAGGCGACGGATAATTTGATAACGGCCTATCTGTTTCATATATTTACTATTTCAGCCTTATTGCATTAGATAGAGGAAAACGACGCTCTTTTAAAAGGCGAACCGTTGTGTCTACATCGTAGTCAACAGCTCGAATTTCAATATTCAGCGTACCAGTATCCCACACGCAATATTTTGCCTTTGAATTGAGCTGATCGCGAGGCTGGCCAACACTTCCGGGTAAAATGAGGTGCCGGGAATAAGGGGACAGAGAAGTTACTCCGGTCTTAAGCTTGTGACGCATAACGATATTGTCTCTCCATGTAAACCAAGAAAGAGAGTGAGTATGGCCTGCGAAACAGTAGGTTTCAGGATAGGTGGAAAAAATGCGCTGCAACCGATTAGCAGATGGAGAAAAAAGATAGGCTGTCATGGACTGCGGCGGGCAACCATGGACAAAACGGGCTCCATGACAAATATATACAGCAGGTAGATTACCCAACCAGCAAAGAGATTCCCGGGACAACAGGCCTTTGGTTATCTCCAAGGATTCTTGTGCCCCTGGATTTAAACGATTAAAATACCCGACAGAAATAAGCCCAAGCTCATGGTTGCCCATGACAGAGAACACATTACGCTGCAAAAGGGCCTGCACCACTTCTTCGGGCTCCGGCCCATAACCGACATTATCACCCAGAGATATAATGTCATCTATCCCCAGCTTCTCAATATCTGCAAAAACAGCCTCCAGTGCGCTGTAGTTTCCATGAATATCAGCAATGACAGCAACACGCATTGCAATTTATACAGAAGCCGAGGGAGCGACGATAACTGGTGATCCGACCTCCAAAGGGGCACTCGAATACAATCCCTGCAGATGTTGGAGTACGGTGGAGCATTTTACGGTAAAAAGGAACACGATCGGTGCATTACTCTCAGATAAGCACTCAAAGTTCCCCATCCCCTTGCTCAGGATACAATCTGCGGCAGCAAAAAGATCGCGAAATTCACCAGTGCATTGCTCCAATGAGGTGCCCGGAAGATCACTACCATTGGCAACAACCCTACAGAGCTTATCCATACCGCAATACTCGGCATCCTCCAGGGTGGCATCATTAATGATTGGCATTCCCCGTACTGCAACGACGACCTCAAGCCCCATTGCCAAAAGCTGCTGCACAAGCAATTTGTCAAAAACAATCTCCCCACAATTATCTGCGAGCAACAGGACATTCCGACTCGTTGCGAGATTTTCCCGTAACCACGAATAATGATCGATTGCAAATTGCTGGTGTTGGCACTGTGCCAGGGTAGCTTTTATATCAAGTTGTCTTTGAGCGCCATTATCGAGCACATTGGCTCCAATGGCAAAACGCAACGCAGCTAATAAGGGATCAGCTGCCTGTTCAACGATATCGCTGATGTTGCTTTCCAGAGAAAGGGCAAAATCGTTGCTTTGTTTTTTGATTTCGGCAAAGGGATCTACAACCCTGGTAGACTCGGCTATGAGCCGGTAATAATGCGCTGCATTTTCCGGGGGCGTACTTTCCTCGGGAAATGTGGCTAACATAGCCCCCACTTCAACTAAAAGCTGACGCTGCAACTGGGCATTATCAGTACAGAGTTTCGCTACATTCAGCGCCTGTTGCATAAAACAGGCTAAACAATCAGTTCCGGTACGCATCACAGTTTCTCTGCAGAAGGAAGAAGAAGATAGTCCTGGCGCACATTACCAAGGGCTGCAAATATATGTTCTTTGGCATCGGGAATATGCTTATAAATAGATTGGACAAGTTCATGTACCTCCTGCCGCCTTGTATGCCCCTCCATTGGGCAATCCGTTTCAATCGCGACAAGCCCAAGTTGCTCGCCTAACCAGGTTATTTCTTCTTTATCACAGTAGGCCAGCGGACGAATAACAGACAGATTTCCCGAAAAAAGCTCCTGCTTAGGACGCATGGTACTAATGTTACCGGCACAGGTAAGATTTAAGAAAAAGGTATCTATAATATCATCCCGGTGATGACCAAGTGCTAATTTGCCAAAGCTGTGGTCGCGGGCATAGGCAAATAGCTGCGTCCTCCTGGAACGGGCACATTGAAAGCAGATATCCTTTTGGGGAGATTCACCTTGCTCCTGTTGTTTAGTATTGGGTTTCCAGACAGCAGGAAGCACAACCAAGGGAAAATCTAAACTCTCCATCACTTGGCTAACAGCCTGGGCAACACGACCAGGAAAATCACCATTTCCTTCCATATCTACATGAATAGCCTGCAGTCGGTAACTGATTGGTGCTTTTTTTTCCCAAAACAAGAGCAACCAGGCAAGGATTAAAGAATCAATACCGCCTGATACAGCGACAAGAATGCTGTCCCCGTCTGCAAGCATCTCATAATCATGCATTGCACGACCAACTTTTCGATTCATCCCACTGGGCATAGTACCTTTCATTGTTGGCAACCAATTACAAGTTAGGGCTCAAGGAGGTAGCCGCATTGGGAAAACTTTTCTTGTATCCCCTCCTGTAACAACTGCTCAGAAGTGATCCAGGTAAACCCTCTATTTTTGGCATTTTTCCAGTTATAGAGATTTTCCATCAATGATTGTTGAACCTCATCAAAACTTCCCTGGCAAAGAATTTTACCTTCCCCTACTTCGTATAGTCGATACTGGAAGGCAACAGAGGCAGGATCTTTGGCTGTATATTCTCCACCAATTCGGTCTAAAAAACGACTTATGTTTATTTCAAGCATCGCATTACAACTCATTTGTTCTGCAACCTTCTGCAGACGCCCAAGCTCACTTCCCGTTCCATCAACGTCAAGGCCATAAACTTGTGCAGGGCTTACAAAACGAAATTCACGGCGGCCGGCAAACTCTTTTTTCAAAAGAGAATCCATAATAGTTGCCCCTTCTTTAAGCTGCTTGGCCTGGGCAAATGACATGGCGCTGGTAACATCAACAGCCGGTTGTACCGGCATAACACCAATACAGGACACAGCGAGGCCTGGGTCGCGGGGGACGGGCTTCTGTTCCGGTTTTTTGGCGCAGCCTGAAATAATAAACATCGTAGTCACACATGTAATAGCCAACAGCTTGACGGATTGAATCACTGTATCCTCCCTGGTGGTAGATAAATTTCTTTTTAAAGAGTCCCTTTGGATGAAAGCTGACCAGTCACTTGCCCATGTACAGCACTAGCCTCAGCCATTGCACGCCCAAGCGCCTTAAACACTGCTTCCAGAATGTGATGGGTATTTTCCCCATGGAGGAGGTCAACATGGAGTGTCAAGCCTGCATGCAGAGACAAGGCACGCAGAAATTCCTTGGCCAAGGAGGTATCAAAAGTCCCAACCTTACGATCTTCAAGTGCTACATTATAGTAAAGGTAGGGACGGTTAGAAAAATCCACACAAACTCTGGCAAGGGTTTCATCCATAGGCACATAGGCGTGTCCGTAGCGGCAGATACCGGACTTATCGCCAAGCGCCTTTGCAAAAGCCTGCCCTAGACAGATACCCACATCTTCAACCGTATGATGATCGTCTATCTCAAGATCACCTGCAGCACGTATATGGAGATTGAAAATTCCATGCACCGCAAACAAAGTGAGCATGTGATCCATAAAGCCGACCCCAGTTTGGATATCTATTTTGCCTGAGCCATCGAGTTCAAGGCTAATTTGGATATCCGTTTCTTTAGTTGCACGAACCACTTCAGCCGTTCGCGGAGACGGTACTACCATTTTCCACTCCTCATCTGGTGTCAACGAAGACAACATTCACGCAGATAATCAACCACTTTTACGGAAGTGGTGCAAAAATAGAATATATTATCAGGTTGTTGTCATTTACTCATCAAGGGAGCATACTATTCTGCTTCTCTTATATTCGCAATAGTTCTTGGCCCAGGCTTTATGGTTTTTGACAGAGATGGATTCGAAAAAAAAGTACAGACCTTGCATTTTTCAATTGACACAAACCATCAAAAAAGGTATTTTCGCCGCCGTCTACTGATTACAAATTGCTGAGCGGGAATAACTCAGTGGTAGAGTGTAACCTTGCCAAGGTTGAAGTCGCGAGTTCGAATCTCGTTTCCCGCTCCAATAGTTTTTTTTTTAAGGTTCGGACCACGTTCGAACCTTTTTTTGTTAAGGATAACGAGGCGCCATTAATGAAAACATATTATACGCCGGTTAACGAAATTTCCCGTCAATGGAATATTGTTGATGCTGACGGAAAAGTTCTAGGACGTATCGCCACCGAGATTGCCAGCCGCCTGCGCGGAAAGCACAAGCCCACTTTTTGCAATTTTCAGGATAACGGCGACTTTATCATTGTTGTCAACGCTGATAAAGTGCATCTGACCGGTGCAAAATGGGATGACAAACAATACTACCGTCATACCGGATATGTTGGTGGAATAAAGTCTCAAACAGCTAAGGAACTTCTTGAAAAAAAGCCAGAAGAACTTATTCGTATAGCTGTTAAAGGCATGTTGCCAAAAAACAAGCTTGGTCGGGCACAGTTTAAGAAATTGAAGGTATATGCTGGCCCTGAGCATCCTCATGAGGCACAGCAACCTGAAACCCTTGAGATCTGATTGGAGCAACATCATGTCGCAGGATAGAACATACGCCACCGGTAAAAGGAAAACAGCTGTTGCACGCGTTTGGATTACTCCAGGCACTGGTAATATGGCTGTTAACAAAATGTCATTAGTTGACTATTTCGGTAACATTTATTACGAGCCAAAGGTTGCCAAACCTTTTGCGGTCACCGAAACTACTGACAAATTTGACATTCACGCCACTGTTAAAGGCGGTGGAAAATCAGCCCAAATAGATGCTTTAGTACACGGTATTTCAAGAGCACTTCAGGATCGTGATTCTGAAATGCGTATGCCGCTGAAAAAAGCAGGCTTATTAACTCGTGACCCCCGTGCTAAAGAACGTAAGAAATATGGACAGAAAGGTGCTCGCGCCCGCTTCCAATTCTCTAAACGTTAATACGTACCGGAGCGGCTCACTGCCGTTTTTCCACAAGTTGTACAGATGTTCAGGGAGTAACGAATTCTTCGTTACTCCCTTTTTTTTTATGGCTGCGACCTCGTCGTAGATACATCACAAAAGGATCTTTGTCATGCTAAACGTTGGTATTGTTGGTGCATCAGGCTATACAGGAGTTGAACTTGCCCGAATCCTGTCAACCCATCCTGAAGTCAGATTGACGGCTGCCACTTCCAGAAAATATGCTGGCCAAATGTTGTCGGAGGTGTTTCCCAACCTCCGGAAACGGATCGATATTCGTTGCGAGAATCTCTCTACTGAGCAACTCATAGATCGTGCTGATTTCTTTTTCACGGCAGTCCCCCATAAAACAGCCATGGACATTGTCCCCCAACTGCTTGCCGCAGGGAAAAAAGTAGTCGACCTCAGTGCTGACTATCGTATCCATGATGCTGCAGTCTATGAACAATGGTACCAGGCGCATTCGAGCAAGCACCTTTTACCTGAAGCCGTCTACGGTTTGCCGGAACTCTACCGGGACAAAATCAATGGATGTGAGCTTACAGCCAACCCCGGTTGTTACCCCACCTCGGTTATCCTTGCCCTGGCACCACTGTTACGTCACAAACTGATAGCTACAGAAAGCTTAATAGTTGATTCAAAATCAGGAACTTCCGGAGCAGGAAGGACTGCCAGCGTAGGCAGTTTATTCTGCGAAGTGGCTGATGGATTCCGCCCATACAAGGTCGGAGGCAGCCATCGTCACATACCTGAAATAGAGCAGGAACTCTCTTTGCTTGCAGAGACAGACATTACTATTACATTTACACCTCACCTGCTCCCTATCTCCAGGGGAATCCTCAGTACGGTGTACGCTTCCTTAAACGATCAAGGGAAATCTGCAGACCTGCAAGGCCTGTATGAAGACACCTACAGCGAAGAACCTTTTGTACGGATCATGCCCGACGGAACGCCCCCTGCCACCCAACATGTACGAGGGTCTAACTGCTGTGATATCGGAATCCAAATTGATGCGCGAACAAACCGTGTTATTGTCATGTCTGCTATTGACAATATTGTTAAAGGTGCGTCTGGTCAAGCAATCCAGAATATGAACCTGATGAATGGTTTTCCTGAAACCTGCGGCCTCATGCATGCACCCTTTTTCCCTTGATGCTTCGCACCATTCGTCTACTCATCACCTTTGATGGAACCAAATATCATGGGTGGCAACGCCAGCTTAACGGCATCACAGTCCAAGGAGTACTTGAGAAACAATTAAGTCTTCTCTGCAAAAAAAATATTGCACTGCATGGGGCCGGTCGTACCGATACTGGCGTACACGCCTTGGGTATGGTCGCCCATTTCCACCTTAGGGCGTCTACTATACCGTTAAAAGCCTTTACCGATGGACTCAACTCCATGCTGCCTCAAGACATTCGTATTCTTGAGGCATACGATGAAGAACCGGAATTTCATAGTCGTTACAATGCATTGGGAAAAACATATCGCTATGATTTTTTCACAGGCCCACTCCAACAGCCTACTACAAGGCTCTATGCCGCACATTTCCCTGGTTTTTTTGACCCATCACTGCTGATAGACGGGTTGCAAAGCATTACCGGCACCCATGATTTTTCAAGTTTTGAGCGTGTTGGCAGCCGCAACAGGGATTTAAGAACAGGCCGTGGTGCAGTACGTACCATATACAAGGCTACCTGCGCTCTCCATACACATTTAGCAGACCATTGGTCAATCCAAATCACGGGTGATGGCTTTCTGCGGCAGATGGTTCGAATACTTGCAGGCACTCTTATAGAAATTGGCCAGGGGAGGCGTTCTCCTGCATCCATACATACCGCGCTCATCGAGGGGGACCGAGCCAAGGCCGGTATGACTGCACCAGCCCATGGTCTTTTTCTGGAACAAATATATTATCAGCGACTTTTCCATTCTTGATTACAGGTTATTTTACTATCATTCTATGTTCAAACAACTCACCCCATTTATCCTGGCATCTGCATCTCCACGGAGACAAGAATACCTTGCTTCTCTTGGTATCTCTTTTCAAACCATTCCTGCAATTATCGATGAGACTCCCCTCCCTGGAGAATTATCGACAACCTTTGCCGTTCGGATGGCCAAAGAAAAATCGGAAACAGTAGCCCAAAAAAACGAAAACGCATGTATCATCAGCGCAGACACCGTTGTGACACTCGATCAAGAGATTTTTGGTAAACCAGCAACAGCAGATGAAGCACGGATCATCCTGAAAAAGTTACAAGGCAAAGCTCACAAAGTTATTACCGGCGTTTCCATAAAGCATGCAAAAAATAATATTGACGAATCGTTTCCGGTCGTAACAAAGGTCGTCTTTGAACAATACAGCGATTCAGTGCTGGACGCCTATATTGCCACAGGGGACCCCATGGACAAAGCAGGCGGATACGGGATTCAATCGTACGGAGGCTTTCTTGTTAAATCCATTAGTGGCTCCTACAGTAATGTTGTGGGGTTGCCTATGTCCCACCTCATCACGACACTACTCAAGCACAACATGCTCACAGTGTAACAAAACAGTCCCGCAAACTGTTGCTATCTTGACTTCCAAAAGGAGTATGCTATCCTGTATTAATAGTTAAAAAAATACGACTGAACCTGCCCGACAACCATTATGCCGACAATTCTTAATAAATATTACCCCGTACGCAAAATCTTCTTTTTCCTTGGGGAAGGTTTTCTCATTTTTTCGACCTTTCTGTTTGTCTATATAGGCTTTTCCGGTTGGCAAATATTTTTGATTGATCTAGTTCAAGATATCATTCGTGCCGCAACAGTCACCATTGTTTTTCAGCTCTCCCTCTATTTCTTTGATCTATATGACCTGAGGAAACCCGGCTCCACCACCGATACCGCTATCAGGATGATGCAGTCTTTTGGGGTTGGCTGTATTGTGCTCGGCCTTATGTATTATATTTTTCCGTCGCTAATCATTTCATCAAAAATTTTCTGGTGCTGTTACATTATTATATGTGCATCACTCCTGACATGGCGTTCGCTGTACTACCTGGTACTTGAAAGAAAACTTTTTTCTCATGAAATTGTAGTCATCGGCACAGGGGAAACTGCTGAAAAAATTTACAGAGAAATACAGGCAGACAATGATTCCGGTTTTTCACTCTTGGCATTTATTGCCTCAGCCGAATCATGTTTTACCCCCACATCCATACCTATCTTACCCGACCTGAACACTCTGGAAACACGAAACTTAAGCCACAGAGTTGAGAGGATCGTTGTTGCCCTTGATGACCGAAGAGGTACCATGCCAATTACGGATCTCCTCCATTTTAAGCTGCAAAAAACAATCATTGAAGATGGGATATCCTTTTATGAAGGACTCACCGGGAAAATTTTGATCGAAAAAGTAAATCCCGCCTGGCTTATTTTCTCCCAAGGATTTGACAGTGGCAAAATGACATTATTCGCAAAACGGTGTATTGATGTTGTTCTTGCAATTGCAGGATTGTTGATATCCCTTCCTATATCAGCCATCACTGCCCTACTGATCAAACTCGAATCTCCTGGTCCAATTTTTTACAAGCAGGAACGGGTATGCGAGCGTGGAAACACATTTGAGGTTATTAAATTTCGATCAATGCGTAACGATGCTGAAAAAAATGGGGCAGTATGGGCCTGTCAAAACGACAGCAGGGTTACTAAAGTCGGTAATTTCATCAGAAAGGTAAGAATCGACGAAATTCCACAAATGTTGAATGTGTTGAAGGGAGAGATGAGCTTTGTCGGACCTCGACCAGAACGCCCCATTTTTGTTGAACAGCTCACAAAAGTTATTCCATACTACGCTCTTCGTCATTCGGCAAAACCAGGTATTACAGGGTGGGCACAAATCTGTTACCCTTATGGAGCGTCTGAAGAAGATGCTCTTCGCAAACTGGAATATGATCTCTATTACATCAAAAACCAGTCCATTTTTATGGATCTGCTCATCATCTTCAGAACCATAAAAACCGTCCTCTTCCAGGTAGGGTCACGCTAAGGAGCTGTCTGTAAATAAGTTGGACAATATCGCGCTCATATTTAGGTTAGATTTGGGTGATCTAATTGAACAAAGCCGCAGGCGTAGTTGTGCTACGTTGAGGACTTTGTGATTGAAGATCAGCCAAAG
>JAUVLX010000242.1 GCA_030600525.1 Desulfobulbus sp.
GTTCCCGGAGTGAATACCATGTTGGATTCGTTTGCCAAGATTGACGCCCAATTATCCTATATTGAGTTGACCCGCTTCAAAAAACCGCAGAAAATTGTCCTTGACCGATCCTTGAATCGGGATTTGGACTCTTTGGCCAAAGTAGCTCTTAAAACCCATACCCAGTTTCCTCACATACGGCTGGAGGTGCTTGCCAACGAAGGTTGTCTACCTTACTGTCCATTTAAGCTTTCCCACGACTCCTACATCGCCCTGGCGAATATCAACGGTCAAAAAAGTAATTTTGGATTTAACGATAATCTTGGATGTGTGAATTTATTATACAAGGAACCTCACCGAATTATTTTTTCCCCTTTTATCCGCCCCGAAGATATAGAACTCTATTATTACCATATTGATACCGTTAAGTTATGCGGCCGCTCGCTGGGGCCTGATTTTCTGAGTCGGGTGTTTAAGGCCTACAGCAAACGCCGATACGACGGCAACCTGCTTGACCTGCTTGATGCTACTAACTGGCTTGCCGATAAGCTGTACATCGATAATGGCTCGCTCTCCTTTGATTTTGCAAATATGCTCTCACAGTGCGACGGGCGCTGCGAAAAGTGCGGTTTTTGCAAAGAACTGTTTGAAATGGTTGCCCAGTGGCAGCCTTTATCCATTCCTGATAACCGAACAGCGGTGAATTGACAGGGAGCTTTTCCACGGTTACAATCGCTGATTGCACATCCAGAATAGGTGATGAAAAAAAACAGGCAATTCATTGTCTGATGGAGGATAAGGATATATGGAGTCTTTTGAGGATTTGCTTGAGGTCTCAACCAGAATTCATGGTCATATTTGCGCCGGTCAGGTTATCGGGGTACGTATGGCAATGGAGGGGTTGGGGCGGGTAGGAATTGATGATCCAAAAGGGGAAGATCGGAAAAAGACCTATGTCTTGGTGGAAATTGACCGCTGCGCAACCGATGCTATTCAGTCGGTTACTGGATGCAGCTTGGGAAAACGGTCAATGCGTTGGGTCGATCACGGGGTCATGGCCGCCACCTTTGTCAACCTGGAAACCAAAAAGGCGGTACGGGTAACTGCCAGAGAAGAATCAAGGGAACTCTCCAAGAAGTATGCTCCGCAGACCGTGGATAAATATCAGCGCCAACTGGATGCATACAGGGTAATGCCCCTTGATGAATTATTTTCTTTTCAGGATGTCGAGGTGACATTAAAAGAGTGCGAGATGCCTGGGCGTCCCATGCGCAGAGTGGAGTGCGAGGAGTGCGGTGACTGGGTACAGGACTGCCGCGATATTGTCATGGATGGCAGAATCCTTTGTCGCGGTTGCGCCGGAACCCGCTACTATAAAGAACTATAAAGGTTGAGTATGTTTGTTAAGAAACTGAGTACAATTACCGCAGAGTCCATCCCCGTCGGGCAGGGTGTGTCACGCCAAATGCTTATAAGCCCCGAGGAAGCGCCTAATTTTGCCATGCGGATTTTCAGTATCGATCCAGGCGGCTTTATGCCAATGCATACTAATTCTGTAGAGCATGAACAGTTTGTCTTAAACGGGTGTGCCGAGGTAAGTTTGGACGGCAAGTTGTTTGCAGTGGAAAAAAATGATGTGGTCCTGATTCCCAGCGGAGTACCCCATTACTATAAAAATACTGGAGATGAGCCCTTTACCTTTCTCTGTCTTATCCCCAATGAAGAAGATATCATAAAAATCCTTGATTAGGATTTTTTGCTAAAGCATCTTTTTCTGCAATGAAAGCACCGCTTATTCGTACTTTTAGCTATCATTGTAGACAAAAATACGGAATGGCAGTCGGTAAGATCCCTCTTGATGTGGGCATAACCTGCCCCAATCGTATGCGTGGTGGGTGCATCTATTGTCGTTCGGCAAGTTTTACCCCTTCATGTCTCCGTAGTGGAGACGATATCCCCACCCAGATTGAGCGGGGAAAACTGCACCTGCTCAAAGGACGATTTCGATACTATTTCGCCTATTTCCAGCAGGAGACTGTCACTGCATTGGCTCAGGAAAAGCTGCTGCCTTTGCTTGCAGCTGTCCTGGAGGATCCGTCCTGTACCGGTCTTGTCCTGTCTACACGCCCTGACCACCTGCCAGAGAAGTTGGTCGAGTCGCTGGCCCTGCTTATAGAACAAAGCAATAAAGACTGTCTGATAGAACTGGGACTGCAGTCAATCCATGCCAAGAGCCTGGAGTTACTCAACCGTAATCACACCTTAGACGATTTTCTTGTAGCTGTAGAACGAGTCAAGCAATATGACCGGCTGCAGGTAGGGGCGCACCTTATTTTTGGTATCCCCGGTGAATCATGGACAGATATGGTTCAGACGGTAGAATTTGTAGCTGGGCTCAAGCTTGATGCCTTAAAGCTGCATCATCTGCAGGTTATTAAAGATACCACCCTGCATGCAATGTATCTGCAAAACAGGTTTTCGTTGTTTTCCCTGGAAGAATATATGGATTTCTTACTCCGGATTATTCCTCTCATACCAGAGCATGTGACCCTGCACCGCCTCTGGTCCACCTCCCACCCCTCCCTGCTGGTTGCTCCTAAGTGGCATGTCCTTGCCGGTGAACTCAGCCGCATTTTGCAACAGCGACTGACAGAACAAGGGCTGCACCAAGGATGCAAGTCAAGGGTAGGGCAGGTTGTTACTGGTCGCACTCGCCTTAAGCAAAAAGAGTAATTTTGTTGGTTCGTCGTAATTTTTTCAGATAGCGATGAAAGGGCAGATCATAATGCTGCTGGTGTTGAGCAACGTGTTTGCGGGCTTTGCGCAGTGTCTTTTTTGGAAGTTCTTCGGGAAAGGCAAGAAGGATGGCATTACTTCGTTTTTTGACGGCCATTTCTAATACCTGGTTATTGCAACTGTCCCGTATTGCCTGGCGCGCCATTCCATAGAGGTGTTTATCACCATTCCATAAATTAACAGCCATGACACCGTTTGGCTCGAGCTTGTCGAGTATGCTACGGTAAAAATCAGGTACAAAAAGCGGAGGAGCCATGGAGCGTGGACCGAATATGTCAATGAAGGCGACTTGGTAGGAAGTCTTGGGAGATGAAGAATGACACAGAAAGTCTATCACATCATTTTGGTAAAGATGGAGTTGGCTTGTACGGGGAAGGTGAAAGAATTTTTTTGCAACATGGATGACCTTTTCTTCTTTCTCTATAATATCAAGACAGGCCGTCGGGTGATGATGGAGCAGAAAGTGAACGATGGCGCCGCCACCTAATCCGCACAGTAAAAACTTTTTTGGATCGGGATGAAACAACAGCGCTGTCATCATCCACCGGGTGTAGGCTAGTTGCAGCTCATGGGGATAGTCGAGGTCGATGCAACTCTGTCGTTCTTCCGCTCCAAAGCGGAGACTGCGGAGCGGGCCATCATCCATAACCTCAATCGGGTGACTGCCGGTATTGCCTCTGTAAACAACATGTTCCACAATAATACAGCTCAGGGAAAATGAAAAACGGCTCCAGGATGTTCTCCTGGAGCCGTTTTGTTTAACGCGGGAAAAATAAAATTTTCATACACGATGAAAATCAGCATTTGCCGCCAATTCCTCAACCACCACCTTTTGCCGGTGCAGCCTGTTTGTCCGCATCAGCAGCACCGCCCATAATAGAGGCACGGTTAACTTTGATACGGACATTTTCAGCTATTTCCAGAGTGACAACGGTATCGGTAATGCCGGTGATCTGTCCATGGATACCTCCACCAGTAATAACTTTGGCGCCTTTTTTCAGGTTGGTCAGATATTGTTGATGTTCTTTTGCTTTTTTCTGCTGTGGACGAATCAACAAGAAATAAAAAACAACAAAAATAAGAATAAGCGGTACAAAAGAAGCTATACCACCGGCGCCGCCGCCAAAGGGCGAAGCACCAGCTGCGTGTGCAATTCCGGTCATGGGGAAAAACCTCCAAATAAAAAATATGTCAGTAGGGTACGGGCACATCCCGCTGTTGATAGAACTCGGTACGAAATGCCATAAAAGTATCGTTGGCTATGGCATCCCTCATGGTTGCCATCAATGAACAATAGTAATGTAAGTTGTGGATACTGTTCAGTTGATATGCCAAAATTTCACGGCATTGAAAGAGATGCCTTAGGTATGCCCTGGAATAGTTTCTACAGGTATAACAACTACACGTTTCATCCAGGGGCCTGGGGTCATCCCGAAAACAAGCGTTTTTTATAACAAGTCTCCCCTGCGAAGTAAAGAGCATTCCATTACGGGCATTGCGTGTTGGCATGACGCAGTCGAACATGTCAATACCATGATAGACACCTTCAACGAGATTTTCAGGGGTACCAACTCCCATCAGATACTTGGGGTGTGCATCAGGCATATGAGAAACGGTAGCGGAAAGCATTTCGTACATCAATTCTTTGGGCTCTCCAACAGACAAACCGCCAAGGGCGTAGCCAGGAAAACCTATGTCCACCAATTGCTCAATGGCTTCCAACCGCATATCCGGATACATGCCACCCTGAATGATGCCAAAGAGATGTTGTCCTGTTTCTGATTGGGCCTGCTTGCATCTTTTTGCCCAGCGGGTGGTGAGTGCTGTCGCTTTTGCAACCTGATCTCTGGTGGCAGGGTAGGGGATGCAGGTATCGAGTGCCATCATAATATCGGAACCCAGCGCTTCCTGCACATGTACAGCATCTTCCGGACTGAGAAAGAGCTTTTGACCGTCCAGATGTGACCTGAACGCCGCTCCCTTTTCTGTTATTTTTGCCAGCTCCTGGAGGCTGAAAATTTGAAATCCCCCAGAGTCAGTCAGTATCGGTCCTTGCCAATTCATGAAGTTGTGGAGCCCGCCAAATTGGCGAATGAGATCATGACCAGGACGAATAAAGAGGTGATAGGTGTTGCCGAGAATAATTTGGGCACCAAGTTCTGAAAGGTTTTCAGGGGTAACAGCTTTAACCGTTCCCTGAGTGCCTACAGGCATGAATACTGGTGTTTTAATAGTCCCATGCAGGGTGGCAACTTCCCCGCAGCGGGCATTGCACTGCGAGGAGAGTGCTTTGAGTGTGTAAGGTGTTGTTGTCATACCGCTTATAAAAGAGTTGAATTAGCTGGACGTGATTGTTTTTTACTAATGCGCTGTGGTTGCGAGTTTGAGGCCCAGCAGGATGAATACCTTAGGAGCTGTCCGTAAATAAGCTGGACAATATCGCGCTCATGTTTAGGTTAGCTTTGGGTGATCTAATTGAACAAAGCCACAGGCGTAGTTGTGCTACGTTGAGGACTTTGTGATTGAAGATCAGCCAAAGATGACCTGAAGATGCGATGCGAGATGTTCAAGTTATTTCCGGACAACTCCTTAGGAGAAATGTTGGAGAATTATACGCTTCCAGACAATTTTTCGCAAGCTGGAAGGGAACGTCAGGTCACAACAAAGCTGTAGAGTATTCTTGATCTTTGAGGGCCTGTATTTACAGGAAACAAGAAACTGGGGCGGTTATCAGCATAATAATTACGGTTGAGAGTGGGTAATATGAGCAGGAACTCTTGCCACAGGTCATACTGAAACCTTTAAATGCAGGTAATCGGGGCAGTTTTGGTCCCTTCTTTTACTTTCATTCGTTCA
>JAUVLX010000193.1 GCA_030600525.1 Desulfobulbus sp.
GGAGCAACTGCTTATGTGAGGAGTGTCAGCCCCTACGGTACTTTTCCCTTTAGGAGTTGTCCGGAAATAACTTGAACATCTCGCATCGCATATTCAGGTCATCTTTGGCTGATCTTCAATCACAAAGTCCTCAACGTAGCACAACTACGCCTGCGGCTTTGCTCAATTAGATCACCCAAATCTAACCTAAATATGAGCGCGATATCGTCCAACTTATTTACGGACAGCTCCTTACTCGTGGAGTAAGCATGATGGTGCTGGGTTCTTTTTACTGAGTAGTTTTCTTTGTACCCTTGTCGTCCTCATCCGATTCCCAAAGAGTCCAAGTGGGCATGGAGAATTCGGGTAGCCATTTATTGATACCCCATCGTGGTGGTTCTCCTGCTTCCAGTTTTTCAAGAAGCGCTTGTGCTTTTGGAGCTATGGTCGACTTGGGGTACATGGTCAGTAGATATTTTAACCTGTGAATGGCCTGGTCATACTTTTCTGTTTTGACATAAAAAACTGCAACAAAGTATTCATGGTTGACCAGGAAGTCACGCGCGGCGTGAATTCTTGCCTTAGCCTCTTTGGTATACGGTGAGGTTGGAAAAGTGCGTAGCAGCCTGGAAAAAGATTTGATGGCATCCTTGGCACCGGTAACATCGCGATCAATTCTATCGGAGCGGGTAAAGTCACACATGCCGATTTGAAAAATGACATACGGGATGGCCTCGTTGGTGGGATGACGTTCTTCAAATTCCAGGTAGAGCAGTTTTGCTTCCAGATAGGACTTGTTGTAGTAGTTTGCGTCTGCAGCTTTGAGTTCGGCAAGCATTGCCTGCTGGCTGAAGGGGTACTCGTCAAGGATTTGTTCAAATGCCCTGATGGCACCAGCATAGTTACCCACATTATATTCATCCATGCCTTGAGTGATCAGAACATCGGGAGACCCCTTTACCTCTTCTTCTTCTCCAAATGTGACGCTGTCAAACATACCTTGAAAGACACCGCACCCAGAAAGACAAAACAGCAAGAGGAGCAGTAACGCAGCTGTCATGTTGGCACGATTGGGGGGGAAAGTCATAACGCCTCCTGATGGTGCTGGGGTGAAAAATCGAGCACCGGGTACTGAAAATTCATCAAATAGGATTTCGCTGTTTGAGGTGGGAGGTAAAACAACTCCCTTCAACGCAATGAGTGGATTAATCCATTGTTGGTATATAATTAGCTGGAAAATAAAAAAACGGTTCTCTGCTATTTGAGCAGAGAGCCGTTTTTGGCCAAAAAATTAAACAGCTTTATTCATTAAATCCTGAAGTTGGCTTTTACCTACCGCACCGGTAATCTGGTCGACAACCTCTCCGCCTTTAAACAAAATGAGTGTAGGAATAGCACGGATTCCAAATTTTCCTGGTGTAGCAGGATTATCGTCCACATTCATTTTTGCAATGAGGACTTTGCCGTCAAATTCATCGGCAAGATCATCAATTACCGGGCCAATAGCCTTGCATGGGCCACACCATGGTGCCCAAAAGTCTACCAGGCAGGGAAGGTCGTTGCCTATGACTTTCTCGTCAAATTCACTGTCTGATACGTGCATTACCTTGTCACTTGCCATTTTTTTTCTCCTTGTTGCGTCCGTTAAGAAATTTTTATCGTGAAAAAAATATTTAAATTCTCAGTGGTTATGTATATTTTGGCAGCATAAATGAATATTCTACCTTGAGCTTTTAAACGTGACAAGAGAAAATTAGCATCTTTAGCTTTCTGTCAAGTCGTGTAACTTGATTTCGTTTTCATTTTGACATCATAAAACACTCGGTGGTATACTGAGAGATTTGAGAAAAGTAAGCTGTTAATTAATTATTACCCAAGATCAGGAGTTGTGGGCTTATGATAACTAATCGTTCTGTTTCCCTGTTTCCGAAAGCTCAAGCCGTTATCCCCGGAGGCGTAAATTCGCCTGTCCGTGCTTGTCGCTCTGTCGGTTGTGACCCGCTGTTTATTCAAAAAGCCTCGGGGTGCATAGTGACAGATGTCGATGGAAACGAATTTATAGATTTTGTCAGTTCGTGGGGGCCGATGATTGCAGGGCATGCACAACCTGAAGTCGTCGATGCGATACAGAAGGCGGCTGTCAATGGGACAAGCTTTGGAGCCCCGACTGCAGTAGAGGTTGAGTTGGCAGAGTTGGTGTGTGAGTGTGTTCCTTCCATCGAAAAAGTTCGATTTGTTAATTCTGGAACCGAAGCAACCATGAGCGCTGTGCGCCTGGCAAGAGGGTACACCGGAAAGAATATGGTGGTTAAATTTGACGGCTGTTATCATGGCCATTCTGATTCTTTTTTAGTTAAGGCAGGGTCAGGACTGATTACCCTTGGAATACCTGGAAGCCCTGGAGTTCCCGACGATATAGTTAAAAATACGCTCTCCATCCCTTATAATGATAAGGAAATACTTGAGCAGACCCTGCGTGACGAGAACCTTGATATCGCCTGTGTCATTGTCGAACCTGTTGCGGGGAATATGGGGGTAGTCGTTCCTGAAATGAGTTTTATCAAAAAACTACGTGAGTTGACCAGTGAACTCGGCATTGTACTCATTTTTGATGAGGTGATCACCGGGTTCAGGCTTTCCCTTGGCGGAGCTCAGGAGCGATTCGGTATTACTCCTGACCTTACCTGTTTGGGCAAAATCATCGGTGGAGGGCTTCCAGTTGGCGCGTATGGTGGCAAGGCTGAAATTATGAATAATATTGCACCTGATGGGCCTGTATATCAAGCGGGTACTCTTTCTGGCAATCCTTTGGCAATGAGTGCTGGGCTTGCCATGCTGCAACTGGTGCGAAAGCCTGATTTTTACAAAGACCTTGAGCAAAAATCCGACTGGTTTGCTGGTGAGTTGCAACAGATTGCAGATGCCGCTGCTGTGCCTACCGTTCTTAATCGTATCGGTTCGATGATGACATGTTTTTTTACCGATGAGCCGGTAACGGATTTTGAGTCAGCCATGAGGGCGGATACCGAAATGTATGGGAAACATTATAGAAATATGCTGGAGAGCGGTGTGTGGCTTGCACCCTCCCAGTTCGAGGCAGCATTTATATCTGCTGCACATGATCGTATTCATTTGAAAAAGGCATTGAATATGATTGAGTCATCATTCAAAAAATTGATGAATTAGATAAAAAAATATTGCGTTTGATTGATGTGCATGATACCTCTAGCATGAACTAATAAACCTGTTGGATACGGGAGTCTCGATTGATGTCTGAAGATCGAAGAGAAATGTTCCGCCAGCTTGCCGACTACAGCCATGTTGGCATGACTTTTGTTTTTTCCATTGTGATCGGGTTTGGTATCGGCTGGTTTTTGGATAACAAAGCTTTTGATGGTAAAACAACACCGTATCTGACCTTTATTTTTTTCGGATTGGGGATCGCTGCAGGTTTTAAGAATCTCTGGGAACTGACCAAAAAAATATCGGATGGGAAGAAGTAATATGAGCAAACAGATAAAAAACGATCCTGATGCATCATTGGTGCGGTATATAACTGGTTTTAGTTGGTTGTTGCTGGTGGTGTTAACTGCTGGGAGTTGGTTAGTGTACAACGAGCAGTTTGCCGTATCTGTTTTGATTGGCGGTGTGCTCGTGAATGTGAGTTTCTTTTTACTTAAAAAGGATATTGCCCAACTGCTCCACAAGGTTAGTGAAGCCGGTAGGTCTGCGGATGCGGTTTCGCATACCGAAAAAATTAGGTTTTTTATTAAGTTTTATGCCCGTCTGGTGGTGTTCGGGCTATTGTTAATTTTGCTGGTTGCCAAACTTCCTGTCAATATGATCGGTTTAAGTCTTGGCCTGGCTACAGTCATGCTCAGTGTAATCCTTGTTGTCCTGAGCAGAGGCAAAATATTTTATTCCGAGCAAAGTTTGAGGAGTGTATAGGTTATGGAACATCCAATATTATTTATTTCAATCATTCTGGAAATGCTTGGGCTTCCGGTCCCGCATACGATAACTGGACATGGCTTGCTGGAACAGCTCTGTACACCGTATATGACCTATACCTGGTTGGTCATGGCCTTTCTTATTGTCGTGCCAAAGCTGACCATGGGGAAACTGGAAATGGTACCAGGCAGCGGTCAGAATTTTTGGGAAGTTACTGTTGGCGGTCTGATGGATTTCTTTACTGAAAACTTGGGAGAAGATGGGGCTAAAATGTTGTTCCCCATGATGGCTACTTTCTTCTTTTATATTATTCTTGCCAACATGATCGGTTTGATTCCTGGTTTCATGTCACCTACTTCTAACCTGAATATCACGCTGGGCATGACCATTATCGTATGGATAACGCACCATGTACTTGGATTCAAAACCCACGGCCTCAGCTACTACAAACATTTCATGGGACCGAGTAAGGCGCTGGCACCCTTTATGTTTATACTTGAAATCATCAGTAACTTTGCACGGTTGATTTCACTTTCCATGCGTCTTTTTGGAAATATTTTTGCCAAGGAAGTATTACTTGCCGTTTTGTTCATGCTTGCAGGTGCTTTCTTTGCCCCACTGCCTATTCTCTGCCTTGGTGTACTGGTAAGTGTTATCCAAGCTGTAGTTTTTGTTCTTTTGGCAGTGCTGTACTGTGCAGGTTCTCTGGAACACGCACATTGAGTTTGAAGTCTATTTTATTGAGTAACGAAGAAGGCCAATCATATATTATTATTTAATGGAGGATGTTGAAAATGGAACTTGCTATTGCTTTGATTTGTATAGGTGCTGCTTTGAGTATTGGTTTGGCAGGACACGGTGCTGGTGTTGGTATGGGTAATGGTCTGCGTGGTGCTTGTGATGGTGTTGCTCGTAATCCAGAAGCAAAAGGTGCTATCACCACTACAATGATTCTTGGTATGGCTCTTTGTGAATCTATTGCGATTTACGGTCTTGTTATTGCCTTTATTCTGCTTTACGCAAACCCTTTCAAAGCAGCTCTTGGCCTGTAATCCAACAGATCAAGCGAAAATGTAGTTAAAAGCTGCGGCATTAAGCCGCAGCTTTTTTTTTGTTTGCCCGAAACTGCTCAGCAGCACCCCACAGAGTCTGCGCTTACCTCTGCGCACGACCAAGCAGGAAAAGAGAGCATTACTATAGTTATCCAGCCTGGTTGTACGCATCTGGAGCATTGCTGAACAGTTTCAGATCGAAGTTAATACGAGGTTATTTGTTGTTCGCTGAATAGTTACGTTTACCCTATGGAAAAATGTATTGTCAACCCGGTTCGGGAAAAACGAGATCCTGAGCTCCCTCCCATTGGTATCTTTGCCGTTAACCCCACAGATGCGGCCAGTTTCCCTGCTCTTGCCAAAACATATGGCTTGCAGCAACATTCTCTTTTTCATTCGAAACTGTATTCCTCTGATCGTTTTTTTCTGGCTGGTCCTGCAGTTGGTTCTCCGATGGCAGCAATGTGTCTTGAAAAATGTATCGCCCTTGGTGCCCAAGATGTGATTGTGTATGGATGGTGTGGCGCTGTTTGTAATGTTTTGTCTGCCGGGGATGTATTTCTACCCACTAGTGGATTTAGCGAGGAAGGTACAAGTGGCCATTATCCTGGAGCTGGGAATTTTGTTCCGGATGCCAGGCTGATTAATAAAGTTGACGAGGTTCTCCTTCAGGCGGGGTATAGTGCCAAGCATGGCCCTGTGTGGACTACCGATGCTGTATACCGTGAAACCAGAGCTAAGGTGCAACATTTTAGAGATCAGGGCGTGTGTGGGGTTGATATGGAATATACGGCATTGAATGCGGTTGCAGCCTTTCGCGGTATCAGCCTTGCTGCAGTCATGCTGGTTTCAGATGAACTGTATCATGAAAAATGGCGGCCGCAGTTTAATTGGAAGACATTTCGTCGAAAAACCAAGCAATTGTTGGCAGATCTATGCGGGAAAGCCGATTTAGGAGGATTTCAGGGGTTATGAAAAATATACATATTGTTAGTCTGGGGTGCCCGAAGAACCTCGTGGATACGGAAGTCATGCTTGCTCTGCTTGAAAAAGCTGGCTACCAAGTGGTTGAAGAGCCTGAGCAGGCAGAGGTGTTGCTTGTCAACACCTGCGGTTTTATCCAACCAGCAGTAGAGGAGGCTGTAGATGAGATTCTTCGCCTTGCTGCGTACAAGGAGAATAATGGCGAGGTACTGCTTGTGGTTACCGGGTGCATGGTGCAACGGTATGGTGCGGAGCTTGCTAAGGAACTGCCTGAGGTTGATATATTTCTCGGGGTTGATGAATTCCCCCAGATAGTCAACTTCATTGAAAATAAGCGACAAGGGGAGGGTGTGATTGCCGTGGGAGACAAGTCCCTGTACCTCATGGATTCTTCTGTCCCGCGAAAGATTTCAACCCCCTTTTTCAGAGCGTATCTCAAGATTACCGAAGGATGCGATAATCATTGCACTTATTGCATGATTCCCTCAATTCGCGGAAAACTAAGAAGCCGAACTATTGAGGATCTTACTGCCGAGGCGCAGTTGCTTGGAAATCAGGGTGTTAAGGAATTGACGATTATTGCTCAGGATCTTACAGCCTATGGTAATGACCTGCAAGATGACCAGACTAACTTGGTCTCTCTTTTGCGAGCTCTGGTCGAGAAGACTCAAATTACATGGTTTCGGTTGCTTTACCTGTATCCGTCGTCAGTTGATACCTCGCTGCTTCATTTGATGGCTGAACAACCGCGTATTGTCCCCTATCTTGATATACCTTTTC
>JAUVLX010000149.1 GCA_030600525.1 Desulfobulbus sp.
CTAATATCCTGCAGCGTATGCGTGAATTATCGGTTCAATCTGCCAATGATTCCAACAGCGCTACAGATAGAGCATCTCTGCAAAAAGAAACAAACCAGTTACAGCAGGAGCTTGATCGTATTGCAAACACCACCTCATTTAACGGTAAAAACGTACTGGACGGTTCCTTTGCTTCTCAATCCTTCCAGGTTGGAGCCAACAAAGGTGAAACCATCAGTTTTTCTATCGGTGATGCAAGATCAAGCAAAATGGGCAGTAATCAGGTTGAACTTTCCGGTCGACTCAACGAAGCATGGGGCACCGCTGCAAATGTTGCCGCCGACACCTTTGCTGCGACAAACAGTTCCGTAGTAGCAGGTGAAGATCTTACCATCACGGGTTCTCTTGGAACTGAGACGGTTGACGTAGCGGCAGCTGCCTCAGCTAGAGCTATTGCAACCCAAGTAAATAATGTATCCTCATCCACTGGTGTTTCCGCTTCCGCTGTTACCCAATTAAAATTAGATAATTTGCAAGGAAGTGGTATTTTCACATTTGACCTTAACGGTCAAAACTCTGCTGGAGGAGATTCTGAAAGTTTTTCCGTGAATATCGCCAACGCTTCAGACCTCTCTGGTCTGCGAGACGTAATTAACGAGAAAGCTTCTGTCACAGGCATTACCGCTGAGTTGGACAATGACGGTGCAGTGATCCTGACGAATAAAGAAGGATATGATGTCGTTATTTCTGACTGGACTGAAACAGGTGGCACCAGTGCAAACATCGATGTAACTGGCCTGGATGCAAGCGGAGCAGTAAAAGGTGGTACTCTTTCTTTAACTAGCGACGGTGCTGGTGCCACAGACTCAGCTCGTGTAGGCGGTTCGTTAACCTTTGATTCAGCTAAATCTTTTACCGTGAATTCTGGACAGGCAGCCAGTGCGGATAACGGACTTTTTGTTGCTCAAGTTAACGGCTCAGCTCTTGAGGACGTTGGCTCTATCGATATTGGTACCCAGGCTGGGGCGGAAGATGCACTGGCCATTATTGACGGTGCGATCTCCTTTATCGATGATGAGCGTGCTAATCTTGGTTCGATCCAGAACCGTTTTGAATCCACCATTGCCAACCTGCAGAACATTTCTGAAAACGTTTCTGCAGCACGTTCGCGAATCCTGGATGCAGATATCGCCCAGGAAACCTCCAACATGACCAAGCAAAACATCCTGCAGCAGGCTGGTGTATCCATCCTTGCCCAGGCAAACCAGGCGCCGCAATTGGCCCTGAGTCTGCTCGGTTAATGAAGTCTTTTCAGAAGGAATTCTTATCGGATTCCTTCTGAATCTGCTAGTATACATAGTATACATACACGGAGGTACATATCATGATGATCGAAACAATCGGCGCAGCAACAGCTTCCCCGCCCCGAGCCAACGAACCCGTACAAAAGGTCGAAAAGCAACGCCAGGAGCTCGAAGAGCAGCCCCAGGTTGACAGCAAAGAGTCACAGATCCAACCCGAAGAACTCCTCAACCAGATCAACGCCCTCACTGAAGAGGGGGTGTATAGTGTCCGCTTTGAACGGGATGATACGGCCGACAAACTAGTGGTAAAGATTGTTGATAATGAGACCGATGAGATTATTAGACAGATCCCACCGGAAGAGCTAATAAATCTTACCAAACACTTGCAGGAAATGAGCGGCAATCTCGTTAACACTGTCAGCTAGTTTTTGCACGGAGCAGCATCATGGCCATACAATTCAGCGGACTCGCCTCAGGAATGGACACAGGTTCGATCATCACCCAGTTGATGAACCTCGAACGGATTCCAATCACCAGGCTGGAAGGTGACAAAACCTGGATGAACAACAGGCTGTCTGCCTTTACCGAACTTGACACCAAACTTAAATCCTTTCTCGACTCCATCAGCACTCTGGGAGATGAAGATACCCTCCAGCAAAGAAGTATAAAACAGAGCGGAGAAGAGCATTTATCTGCATCTGTTTCCAGCGAAGCGCTGGCTGGAACTAGTTATGCTGTGGAAGTCGTCAGTCTTGCCCAGGCCCAAAAATCTGTTACTGCAGGCGGATTTGCGGCCAAAGACAGCAGCACCTTCGGTACCGGCACCCTGAATGTAACCGTTGATGGCACCAGCCATGCTATAGAAATAACTGCTGAAAACAATTCGCTTGAAGGCATCATGAATGCCATCAATAATGCAGATATCGGGATCTCCACCGGCATTATCAATGTCGGTGGAAACTCGACCACTCCTTACCGGCTGCTTTTAAGCGGTGACAGTGTTGGCAAATCCTTTTCCGTTGACGCTACAGGCCTGACCGGTGGCACCGACTCCCTAGGGGCCATTGAAGATGAAACAGGCACTGTTAATCCGCCAGTGACCCAATCAGCACAAGCCCACATAAAAGTAGACACCATTGACATCTACTCCGATTCCAACACGGTGAGCGAGGCTATCCCTGGCGTGACTCTTGATCTACTCAAGGCAGAAACAGGTACCACCACCCAAGTATCCATAGACATTGACAAGAGCGCAATCAAAGGAAATATCGAGTCCTTTGCCAAGGGGTATAACGAAGTTGTCAGTTTCATTACCGGTCAGTCGGTGATCAACGGAGAAGGTGGTGGGTTGCTCGGCGGGGATTCGGGCGTCAACTCCATCAAGCGCCACCTACAGTCCATGCTCACAGCCCCTTTTGAAAATTCAGGAACCTTAAGTGCCCTGTCACAACTTGGTTTTGAAACCCAAAAAGACGGCACACTGGTTGTTAATGACGAGACCCTGTCAAAGGCAGTAGATGAAAACTTGGACAGTGTTGTCTCTCTGCTTTCAGGTGAAGGAAAGAACAAAGGTCTGGCAGAGCAGTTTTCCGACTATCTGAAATCCATGACCAGTTCCACCACCGGCATGCTCTCTGGTAGAAAAGAAAGCATTAACAACAGTGTCAAACGAATCGACGGTAGGATTGAAATCATGGAAATGCGGCTCGAACAACGCCAGAAAACCATGGAGGCGAAATTTTATGCCATGGAAACACTGGTCAGCGGTTTTAATACTCAATCTTCCTTTCTCACCCAGCAGATGGCAAACATAGCTAGTCTAACAAACAGGAGCAATAATTGATGAACGGCTATACCAACCAATATCTGGTCAATACGGTCAACTCGGCTTCGCCAGAACAGCTGATGCTCATGCTCTATGACGGTGCCATTCGTTTTCTTGGTATGGGAATCCAGGCTATTGATAATAAAATGATTGATAAACGCTCTTACTATATCAACAAGGCTTCGGCAATTATTTCCGAGTTTGCAGCCACTCTTGACCATACCCAAGATGCAGGTTTGGCAGAAAACCTTGATGCCCTTTATTGCTACATGCTGGGCAGACTGCAGGATGCAAACCTCAGTAACGATACAGAGCCTCTCAATGAAGTAAAAACCATGCTCAGCGATCTACGTACCACCTGGGCCCAGGCAATTGACCTCAACAAACAGGATAGTAAAGCAATCAAAACCGGGTATGCTGCTGTTGGCTCCGACGTTCAGCCCGCAGCTCCCCGCAAATCATTTGCTGTAGCAATGTAGGAACAGACATGATTATTGAAAAAGCGTTGGCAACATATCGTACCATCCTTACTCGCATGGCAGAAATCGAGCAGCTTTTACCTGGACAAGACACGAAAAGGATGCTGGAAAAATATCAGCAGATGATGCACAGCCAGGACGAAGCAAAAGAGTTGGACCAGGAAGTACTCAGTGTTCTCAACACCGTAAACGACCCAACGCGCAGCACCAGAATACTCGACCTGCTTGATTTGATGCAGGAAATTCAAGATTTAAATCATCGCCTTACCCCACAAATACAGGCAATAATGGCGGTACATAAAAACGAATTAGACAAACTCAAACAGGGCAGCAGCATGATGCGCCATTACCACTCCCATACCAGACAGACCGGACAACTGGTCTCCAATGCAGGATAAGCCCTGAACTTCCCCTTCGCCTGTCCGCACTGACCATATCTTTTTGTCCAACGACCTCAGGTTACACAAAAAATTGCTTTGCTTCTCCGACATCCTGTGGCAATCTAAGCTTACATTAAGCGTTGGAAGATAATCATCACTATTTGAGGTTACTGTTGCAACAGCTAGAGGATTTTTTTTCACAGGTAAAAAATAACAAAACCGTTCGGGTCACCCTCCCACTCTTGAATAGTGGTCCGAAAGAGAAAATTCACTGCATCTATGGTGCGGCAACGCCACCAACCTTTTTCCTTTTTTTTCCAGAAGGGGCGCTTCCAGCTACCTTAGACAACAGCAAGAGCTGTGTAGTTACAGTTGATGTTGGCGGGCAGGCAATATCTGTTACTGCAGAGATTGCGTCAATTAATGACGAGCAGTCTCTTCAGCTTAAAGCTGTGAAGGTTGTAAGCCATGAACAGGCTCGTAATTACTTTCGGGTTGATGCCAATACGCCAATCATGGCCACGCCTGTTAACTCACCCAAAAAAGATGCCGATAAAGACGCTTGGCACCTTGAAGGAGAGACCGTAGATTTAAGCGGTAGCGGTGCCCTGTGTAGCTTTTCCCAACCGCTTGAAAAAGGAAAAAAGGTGCGCATCAACCTGACGCTGCCGACAGGACTCATGGATGTTGTGCAAAGCATAGGCCATGTAGTACGTTGCAAAAAAGTAGAAGATTCAATGTACCATGTAGGATTCCATTTCGATATGCTCCCCAGTGAAGATAGAGATAAAATAATGGCAAGCTGTTTTGAATTGCAGCGCAAACACCTCCGGATGAAAGTCCAAATAAAAAATCCTTTGTAGAGTGTACTGATGGGCACACGCCCCTACCATGTTGCCGATTTCACACTTTCTCCATTGAGATGAACGTAAAACCTGCTATAACTTCAATAAATATCATGAGTTAATAGGCAATCTACAACTCCTCTTAAATATAACCTGAAGAAAACGGTGTGGCAAAAATAGAAGAAATCATAGAGCAGCTGCAAGACGGATCAGAAGCCCTTGTTGATCTGCCTACTGTGGACAATGAAGAAAATCGATTTAATGCGATTTTCTCAAAAGCCGAGTCACCCTACTTCGAGCTTTTTTTTCCTCCAAAAGCCTGGGCCCGAGATGATCTGCTGCTGGGGATGAATTGCCAGTTAACAGTCAAACACAAAGGCGCAACTGTCAATATTATTGCAGAGTTTGACACCGTTATCAACGATAGGCGCTTGGGTTTTATTGCCCGAGAACCCGTCAAGCCAGAAGCATTAAGGGAATACTTTCGGGTTTCCATCAATACTCCCATCGAGATTGGATATATTCCAGGCCCCAAAGAAGTCAAACTTAAAAAGTGGAGTATGATAGGCACAACGGTAGACCTCAGTGGCTGTGGTGCACTTGGCTTGTTTGCCGAAAAGCCGGAAGCAAACAACAGAATTCACATAAAAATAACAGACACCGCCAGCCAAAACATTATTTCCTGCTTTGGTCATGTTGTCCGCACATACAGGATGAGAAAAAAACGCTACCAGGTCGCGCTCCATTTCGAGAATATAAGCAATGATGTCCGCGACCAACTCATTTCCTGCTGTCTCCATGAACAGCGACGACAGCTCAGAGAAAATATTGAAGTAGAATAGCAGTAATCGTTCACTGGCACCCATTTCCGTCCGATCATCCCAGGCGGTATAGCGTAACTATAACTATCTGGTCCGCTTGAACAGACCGGAGAAATCCGTGCTAAACGCTTACGTTAACACTGTTTGTGGTTCATAACCTGAGTATTTTAGTTAAACAATGAGCCCTGGTAAACAGTTACAAGTAGCACAATAACTTTTCAGTCAATGTCTAAGAGCAATCTTGGACCTGGCTAGATGAAGCATACCATGGATTTTCCGGTTATTCCCGCCTCAACCCTCAATATCCAGCAACTGTACCGCCAGCAGGACAGCAGGCAGGGAAGTAAGCCTCTTCCTTTTACCCAGGGACAAATGCTCCAGGGGACCATTACCGGTAAAAACGATAACAACAGCTATCTATTAGACATAGGTGGAAAACAACTGCAGGCTGATTCTAAAGCGCTTCTGCAAATAGGGCAAAAACTCGACCTCCACGTTACGGCAGTGTCCCCGCGTGTTGAACTCCAGGTTGTAAGCGATCCTCTTCCCAGGCAAATCGGTGCCACCCTCCACGCACTGGATGGCCAGAAAACGCTGTTGCAAAATATTTCCCAACTCAGCAGAGATGGTAATACTACTGGTCTCAGCCAAGCAGCCAAACAGACTCTTTCTTTTTTTTCCCAATCTGCGGTACAGCTCAATCCATCTGCGCAGCAGTCTTCGGCTCCGATTAGCAACGCCCTCCTTACCACAGTAATCCAGTCTCTCCAATCCAATCCAGCTACCACACCTCAGACAACACGTCACCTGGAAGTGCTGTTGCAAACGATCTTACCTGCTTTCTCGCAGGAAACAACAGCTGCAAACCAAACGGGACAATTATTAGATAGACTCTCTGGATCAACGTCGCTCGCTCTTGCGGTATCCGGCAAAGAACAGGGGGTTCCCATAGCTCTGCTTGAACAAACCATAAGCTCTGCTCTACAAACACCTCAGCAAACTCTGCAGCTTGCCCGGCAGCTCGTTTCTCTATTTAGTAACAGCCAATCCCTCCTGCCAACCAAAGAACTGCAAACCATTCTCTCCCTGGCCCTTTCCCTGCCGTCTGCTACCCAGAACACTACAATCCCCCCTGATGGGCAGCAACTACAGCAGTTGGTAGAGCGACTGGGCCTGAATATGGAGCAGCTTTTCGCCCAAAACAAGGGGCAAGAAGCCACCCAAACCTTAAAATTTGCCCTACTTGAACTCGGCCAACAACTGACAGGAAGTAACATCCCTTCAGGTGAACAAACAGGACAAATTTTACAAACGCTTGAGCTTTACCAGATGCTGCAGCTACGTCTGGCCAGTGAATTCCTTTTTTTTCTCCCCCTGCCGCTCCCTTTTCTTGATCAAGGATATCTGCTGGTTGACAAGCAACCGGAGCAGGAAGATGGAAAAGGTAACGAGTCACAAGAAAACTCGTTACGATATACCTTACACCTGAAGCTGGAAGGGTTGGGCAACTTACGGATTGAAATGCAACAAACACAGGAACGACTCGACCTGCGTTTTTTTGCAGAAGACCGGGATAAAATGATATTTATGCACGAACATAAGGAAGAGCTCGCCAAATGGCTGACAGCAGTCGATTTGGGGTCAACCCAGTTTTTTTCCGGAGCCGATGATCCGGCAAAGACCCTGCTCCAGAAGATCACAACTGACAGTGCTGGGGTTATCAACACCAAGGCCTGATTTACCACCTCATCAACATTGTATCAAAATTCTAAAAATCGTATTGCATGAAATGTTCAGGATAACACGATGACATCCACAGACAAACGTGAAAAAGCTGTCGCCTTGCGCTACGACGAACAGAAAGGATCAGCCCCTGAGGTGGTGGCATCAGGCAAAGGTATTGTTGCCCGCAATATCATACAATCTGCCAAGGAAGCAGGAGTCTTTATCCAGAAAGATCCGGACCTGGTTGAGCTTCTGGCTAAGGTACCGGTTGGCGAAGAACTGCCAGCGGAGCTTTATCAGACAGTGGCAGAAGTGCTTGCCTTTGTCTACTCGGTGAATACAAAATTCAAGGAAAAGCTCGATCCTCTTAACCCTGAACATAAAAGTAAGGAATAAGAGCATTAACTCCTCCAAAAAAAGTTTTCCTGGTTACCATTTCAAAAAACCAGGTTCCCACCTGCCCATTTTTACAGCCCTAAAAGTTCTACAATAAAAACAGGCTCTCACGGGTGAGAAAAAGGGGAAATCAGCAAAAACCACTTCATATATCTTTTTATCTAGCGTATACTCGTTGAAATTGTAACACTACTATTTTTCACACTTTAGGAGTTGCCCAGAAATAACTTGAACATCTCGCATCGCATATTCAGGTCATCTTTGGCTGATCTTCAATCACAAAGTCCTCAACGTAGCACAACTACGCCTGCGGCTTTGTTCAATTAGATCATCCAAATCTAACCTAAACACGAGCGCGATATTGTCCAACTTATTTGCGGACAGCTCCTTATTATAAATAGCTTTGACGTGCACGAGGTAGCAATATGAATTATGGAGTTGTTAGCCAGGAACAGCTTGAAAAAATCGACGGAATCCTGACCGAAAAACTCATTAAGATCGGTGTCGATTGTGTTATTATTATAGATATGGCGGGCAACATTATCACTGCTAAGGACAATGGCACTTCAAAGTATGACGTTTATTCCTTTGCTGCCCTTGCTGCAGGTAACTTTGCCACAGTGGATGCCATGGCA
>JAUVLX010000349.1 GCA_030600525.1 Desulfobulbus sp.
AAATGTCGTTTGAACTTGTATTGATGTATCTGCCTGTTGGTCTCATTGCCGGTTTACTTGCCGGTTTGCTTGGCGTAGGCGGGGGGCTGGTTATTGTGCCGATGCTGGTGTTTTGTTTTACGAAACAGAATATTGGTTCAGGTGTGATAATGCATTTGGCTCTTGGGACTTCTCTGGCGAGTATTATTTTCACCTCTGTTTCCAGCTTTATGTCCCATCATCGAAGAGGTGCGGTCGCCTGGCCCATTGTTAAGACAATTATTCCGGGTATCCTTGTTGGTACCTTCCTGGGCACTATGGTTGCCTCACGATTGTCCACTGGTTTTCTCAAAGCATTTTTCTGTGTGTTTCTTTACAGCGTTGCCACCCAGATGGTTTTAAGTAAAAAACCCAAGGCATCGCGGGATTTGCCAGGCAAAACAGGTATGTTTGGTGTGGGGAATATCATAGGCGTTGCGTCAAGCCTGGTCGGTATCGGTGGCGGTTCGCTTTCTGTACCGTTTATGCTTTGGTGTAATGTGCCTGCCCACAGGGCCATCGGCACCTCTGCGGCTATCGGTTTTCCCATTGCCATTGCCGGAGCGTTTGGGTATGTAATCAATAATTTGCATGCCAGTGGATTACCACCTTATAGCATCGGTTATGTGTACTTGCCTGCACTGGTCTTTATTGTCAGTCTCAGCGTACTGACAGCTCCTCTGGGGGCAAAGCTGGCTCATTCACTGCCGGTGGATAAGCTTAAGCGTATCTTTGCTCTCTTCCTTTATGTTGTAGCCACCAAGATGGCCTGGGGATTGATCAGTTAATCGATTGCAGCGTTTTATACTGTAACTGTATAAAAAGACCTGTCTGGATAAGACGTGAAAAGAGTATCAAACCACATGGCTGTGTAATGATTGAACTGTATCATAAGCGTTCAGCAGGGTCAGTATTGTGAGTGCTTTTTTTCTCTTGCTGGGAAAGATCCTTCCCTTATATGCCAATATTGTGCTGGGTTACCTTGCTTCCCGCTACCTCCGGGTTAATAAAGAGGCAATAGCCACGGTATTGTTCTATGTTATTGGTCCCATGGTGGTCTTTAGTGCCACCATGAGTGTCACCATAAATTCTGCAGTCCTTTTTTCACCTGTTTTTTTCTACCTGTTCGGCTCCTCTCTTGCCTTTATCTATCTCAAAATTTTTCAAAAGACGTGGCCTGATGCCACTAGCAATATCCTCGCCTTTACGGCCGGTACCGGCAATACCGGATATTACGGGATCGCCCTGGCCTTAGTTTTTTTTGAGCCAGCAATAGCGGATATTTTTATCTTCACGGTATTGGCCTCTTTTTTTTATGAGGCTACAACCGGTTTTTATATTACTGCCAAAGGAACATTTACAGCCCTGGAAAGTTTTAAAAAGGTTTGCAGACTACCAACGCTTTATGCGTTTGTAGCAGCGCTTGTGTTGAACCTTACAGGGATTGACCTGCCAGAATCCATTAGTGTATATGCCGGTCAATTTAAGGTGGTGTTTTCCATCCTCGGCATGATGGTTATCGGAATGGGGTTGGATGGCATGCGTAAAGGCGGAGGGGTAGATATAGCTTTTTTGAAAATATCTCTGATTGCTAAGCACCTCCTTTGGCCTCTGCTGGTCAGTTTGGTTATCCTGCTGGATACAACCGTCACTCATTTCCTGTATGGCGAATTATATAAGGTGATGTTTGTTTTTTCTATTGTCCCTATGGCCGGTAACACTGTTACCTTGGCTGTCTTACTTAAGGCAAAGCCTGAAAAGGCAGCCCTGGCAGTGCTGCTTTCCAATCTTCTTTCCATAGTATATATCCCCGTAATGCTGGCGTTATATGCGTATGTTTCCAGTTTGTTCTGATCTTCAGTTGTGATTTTCTCCTTCTAGCTGTTATCACGTTGGTTCCTCATAGGCACGGAGACGAGTTTTAAGAAACCCCTTGAAACTCTTGGTCGGAGGCGCTTTTATGTGCTTGCGTACCTCGTGTCTCGTCAACGCTGCTCTGACGTATTTTGCTTGTTTTTTCTCGCACCTGGATTTCTTTAACTGGTGGTACATAGCCCACTATGAACCACCAGTTAAAGAAATCCAGAACCAAAAAAAAAACAGCGCAATATTTCGACATTTCATCGTTGACGCGACACTAGCAGTACATTCATTTTTATATCATATCTTATATTTATCTATAACGAACAGGTCATGTCTGGATTTGGCGATAATGTGAAGTGTGCTTCCTTCACATTATGCTTTCTTTCAGGGTGCCTTGAGAAAGGACTCGATGCAAGTAACACAAATTGTAACTGATTATCAGCAAGTTATAGCAACACAACGACCAATGATTGATGTTCGTGCACCTCTGGAGTATCAAGGGGCTACATTGCCTGGCGCAGTGAACCTGCCGCTGATGCTTGATGATGAGAGACACAAGGTCGGCATTTGCTATAAAGAAAAAGGCAAAGAAGCGGCACTGGAATTGGGCCACGAATTAGTTAACGGTGTTGAAAAAAACAATCGGGTTCAGGCCTGGTCAGATTTTATTGCTGATCATCCAGATGCTTTGTTGTTTTGTTCCCGTGGCGGGTTGCGTTCCCAAATAGCTCAACAATGGATTTTTGAGGAAACTGGCAAGACTGTTCCTCGTATCGATGGTGGCTATAAGGCTTTTAGACGGTATCTTTTAGAGCAGCTGGAGCCAGATCAGCTTACCAGCACGCCAATTATCCTTAACGGACGAACCGGAGCAGGAAAAACCATATTACTACAGCACCTGAATAACGTTATAGATCTGGAAAAACTCGCCAATCACCGAGGGTCCTCCTTTGGTAATTTTATCGATCCTCAGCCGGGTCAGGCAAATTTTGAGAACCGGTTGGCCTTTGCCTTGGTCAAACACGCCAGCGAAGGGCATTCAACCATGGTGCTTGAAGCTGAAGGAAACCATGTTGGTCGCTGCTATATGCCAGTCCCCTTGGCTGCCCATTTTAATACATGTCCGTTAGTTTTACTCGAAGCGTCACTGGCAGAGCGGGTACAGATAACCTATGAAGAATATGTGGTGAAAGAACAGGCAGATTATAAAGAGGTATATGGCGAAGAGAAGGGCCTGGTTCGTTGGTTGGAAAAAATGCAGCATAATGTGGAAAAGATTACCCGGCGTCTTGGCGGTGAACGTGCCACTACTATTAAACAGTTGCAGACAGATGCTCACGACAAGCAGCTGGAAGAGGGAAATCCCGACGGGCACAGGTTGTGGATAGAAAAACTACTTGGTGATTATTATGACCCAATGTATGACTATACAATAAAAAAGAAGGAACCATTGCTCCTCTTTTCAGGGGATTATGATGCCGT
>JAUVLX010000197.1 GCA_030600525.1 Desulfobulbus sp.
GATCTCGCAACGGACCGCCTATTTTCATTTGGGTGATCTGGTGGAAGTGGGAGCAACTGATCGAATTTTTACCAATCCGCTCCATCAGCTAACTGAAGATTATATAACCGGTCGTTTTGGTTGAATTTTAGTAACTGTCCAGAGCACCCCACGGAGTCTGCGCTTACCTCTGCGCACGATCAGGCAGTAAAATAGAGCATTACTATAGTTATCCAGCCTGCTTGTACGCATCTGGAGCACTGCTGAACAGTTACAGATCGAGGTTAAGGCGAGGTTATTTGTTATTTGCTGAAGAGTTACAAATTTTAAACCAAAAACTGCAAACGAAAAAGCCGTTTCATCCCATGGGGTTGAAACGGCTTTTTCGTTTGTTTGCTTTAACACCTGCCATTTTAAGCAAGTTACAGCCTTGTAGTTGTCACCGTAAGTGCCGGTAGTGCCACGTTACAGGCTATGTTAAAATATTGTTAGAACATTTGAAGAAGTATTGTCGCCCCGATCTTCTTTGGTGATCCAGCCGCCGCCCAGGGCTTTGTACAAGTTGACATAGGCGTTAAGATATTGCTGCTGCAACTGAGATTGCTGCAAGTCTGTGGAAAAAAGAGTTCGTTCCGTATCCAACACTTCAAGGTAACTGCTCACCCCTTTGTCATATCGTTCTTTTGAGAGATTGGTGGCATTTTGTGACGCTTTCAATTGGCGGTCGATTGCGGCTAACTCATTACGGTAGGTTGCGATTTCCATCAGGGCATCATCCACTTCTCTAAAGGCAGTGAGGACGGTATTCTCGTACTGGAAAAGGGCCTGCTGGGTTTTCTGCTCCTGAATTTCCACTCGTCTTTTATTCTTGTTAAAGTCAACTATTGGTCCTAGTAAACTGCCGCCCACTGACCAGACTCCGCCATCAATGGTGATAGAGCTAAGCTCACTGCTGGCAACACCCAACGTGCCCGTCAGAGAGATTGCTGGCCAGCGCAACGCCTCGGCAACGCCAATGTTTTCAGTCTGCGCCTTGAGCAGATATTTGGCCTGGCTGATATCAGGTCGGCGCTCAAGGATAGCAGGTGGTAAGCCTACTGGAATAACAGGGGGTTGAAATTCCTCAAGCATATCCTGATGGGCTAAGATGGGGCTCGGCAAACGGCCAAGCAATATGCTCAAATTATTTTCTGTTTTGCCAATAGATCGTTTGTACAACGGAATAGCAGCAGCAGCGATTTCTTTTTGGATTTGGGCCTGATTAACATCGAGCTCAGCAATGATACCTTTATCAAATCGTTGTTGAATGATGTTAAGACTGGCTATACGGGAGGCGAGTGTTTCTTCGGAAATATTTAAACGGCGATGAAAATCAAGCAGTTGATAATAGTTGGTTACCACCTCTGCAATTAAGGTCAGCTGAATAGTCTTGAGACCGTATTCTGATGCCATCAATTCAGCCCGTGCAGCTTCTGTTGAGCGGCTGAATTTTCCCCAGAAATCTATTTCCCAGTTTAATGGGGCCGCAAGATACACGGTGGAGTTGGTGTCTTCAGATCGTGTTCCGCCACTGAAATTACCGGTTGAGGCTCCTGCATCAATATCTACGCGCGGGTACTGATCAGCCCGCACAAATCCGAGGTTGGCTCGTGCCTGTTCAATGCGGCTGACAGCGATTTTAAGATCGCGATTATTTCTTAGAGCCGTTGTCACTAAAGAATAGAGCAGCGGATCTTCAAAGAGTTCCCACCATTTAAGATCGTTAATGGGATTGGCTGGCATAATTTGCGTACGGTACGCATCAGGAGTGGCGGTAATTGGTTCTATAAAATTAGGCCCTAACGTACAGGCCGAGAAAAAAAGTGAAAGAATCAGAGTAAAGAAAGTGCAACCCTGGCATGTCTTTGTCCGTATTTTCATTGTTTTTACACCTGCTCCTTTTGCATCTCTCTTTTTTTCTCATACCCGGCAATTTTTCCAATGAAAACGAAAAGCATAGGATAGAAGAAGACTCCCAGGGTTGTTGCCAGAGCCATTCCGCCAAGCAGTGCCATCCCCATAACAATCCGTGCCTCGGCTCCTGCTCCCGAAGCCATCACCAGGGGAAGTACTCCCAGGATGAAGGAAAAGGCGGTCATCAATATTGGTCTGAAACGTAATCTTGCAGCTTTAATGGCTGCGTCATAAAGAGATAATCCCTTATGAAATTCAATGTTGGCAAATTCAACGATCAGGATGGCATTTTTAGCGGCCATACCAATGAGCATGACCAGGGCGATTTGAGCAAAAACATTGAGCTCAAAACTGTTGCTGGTCATACGTGCCAGATAGAGTGCTGCAAAAGCACCAAAAATGGCAAAAGGCGTTCCCAGTAAAATACTGAAAGGGAGCGACCAGCTCTCATATTGGGCGGCAAGAATGAGAAAAACAAAGAGTAAAGAGAAAACTAATACCATTCCTGCTGTACCCGAAGATTTTTTCTCCTGAAAAGACATGTTGCTCCAGGCATACCCCATATCTGATGGGAGAGACTCCGCTGCAACCTCTTCAAGAGCGTTTAGAGCCTGAACTCCTGTATAGCCAGGGGCCGGGCCACCGGTTAATTCTATAGCGCGATAAAGGTTAAACCGGTTGGTGAAATCTGGGCCTGAGATATCCTTAATAGTGACAAAGGCACTGAGAGGAACTTGCTCTCCATTACCGTTTTGTACAAAAAAGAGCTTAACCTTGTCTTCACTAATCCTGTATTCAGGTTCTGCTTGAATATAGGCCTTGTAAAGTCGGCCGAATCTGTTGAAATCATTGACGTATGAACCGCCAAGGAAGGCCCCGACTGTGGAGTAAATATCGTTAAGAGATACACCCGCCTTAAGTACTTTGTCGCGGTTGATTTCCATGTATCGCTGGGGGACCGAGGCTCGGAAAGTGGTAAACATGGAACCTATTTCCGGGCGCTTAAGTGCGATCTGGATAAATTTGGCAGTCTGGTCTGCCAGATATTCAGGGGTATTGCCGCCTTTATCCTGCATCATCATGGTAAAACCTGAGCCATTACCGAGGCCAGGAATAGGCGGTGGCCCAAAAGCAAAGACTTGGGCTTCGTTGACCTGGGTAAAGAAATCTCGATTTAAAGCTTCGACCAGCTCGTTGGCTGTTTTCTTCCGTTCGCTCCAATCGTTAAGAGAAACGAAAACAAAACCGGCATTGGACGACATGCTGCCTGAGATAAGACTGAAACCTGTGGCTGCTGTGACAAATTCGACCTCTTCGTGTTTGCGAATGATCTCTTCAACTTTTTTTATTACCACATCAGAGCGCTGCAAAGAGGCGGCATCGGGCAATTGGATGTTCACCATCAGGTAGCCCATATCTTCACTGGGCATAAATCCACCAGGCAAAACTTTACCAAGATAGACCACACCACCTGTGAGTATCAGCATGAAGATGAGCCCCATGGAAATCTTGCGGGCAAGGATCTTGGTTAAGCCGGTATAGATATGGGTGGTTTTATCAAAAACTTTGTTGAACATTCGGAAGAAGGCTCCGAGCGGACCACCAATCGGTTTTTGTTTGCGTAAAAGCAGAGCACATAAAGCCGGGCTCAGGGTGAGGGCGTTAATAGAAGAAAAGACAACTGAGACAGCGACGGTGATGGCAAATTGTTGGTAGAGCTGGCCGGTAATACCACCCATGACCGCAACCGGGATGAAGATCGCCACCATTACCAGGGTTGTGGCAATAACAGGTGCGGTAACTTCTCGCATTGCCGCCTTGGTTGCCTCCTTGGGTGACATGCCTGCCTCGATATTCACCTGCACGGCTTCCACCACCACAATGGCATCATCAACAACAATACCAATGGCTAGCACCAGCCCAAGAAGGGAGAGAACATTGATGGTAAAGCCAATGATGGGGAAGGCGATAAATGCGCCTAGAAGGGAGACGGGGATAGCGATGGTGGGAATAAGAGCCGCTCGCCAATCCTGAATAAAGATATAAACCACGAGAACCACTAATCCCAGGGCGATAAACAGTGTCTCTATAATTTCATCGATACCAGCGGTAATGGCTGTGGTGGTATCCAGAGAAATATCATAGCGCATACTTTTGGGAAAGGATGTGGAAAGCTCAGCCATGGTGCTCTTCACTGTCTCTGCCAGGGCAACTGCATTGGAACCAGGTGCCTGATACACGGCAATCATAGCACAGGGGGCGCTATTCAACCGGGTGATGGCATTATAGGTTTCCACCCCCAGTTCCACCTTGGCAATATGCTTGAGCTTTACCTGGGATCCTTCCGGAGTGGTCCGGATGACTATCTCACCGAATTGCTTTTCACTTTGTAACCGGTCAGGCATGCGAACGGTATAGGTGAACTCATTACCAGGAGGTGCTGGTTCGGCACCGAATTTACCACCTGGAACGATCACACTTTGGGCCCGAATGGCATCCATTATTTCAGGTACTGTTATACCCAGATGGGCCAACCTATCGGGTTTTATCCAGATGCGCATTGAATAGTCACTGGCCCCAATAACGTTTACCCTGCCAATACCCTTGATGCGGGAAAGGATATCTTTGATGTTAATTAAGGAATAGTTGCCCAGAAAGTTTTGATCGAAACGAGGGTCGCCCGCCGTCAGGGAGATCAGCATGAGAATATTAGGCAGGGATTTTTCCGTGGTCACTCCCATGCGGGTGACCTCTTCCGGTAGTTTGGCCGTGGCAGCGGCAACCCGATTCTGGGTGAAGACAGTATTCATGTCTGGATCGGTGCCCACTTCGAAAGAGACCTGAATGGTCATGGTACCGTCATTGGCGTTAGTGGACTTCATGTAGATCATGTTGTCTACACCATTAATCTGTTGCTCAAGTGGTGTGGCAACAGATTGCTCGACGCTAACGGCATTCGCCCCTGTGTAAGTGGCTCTCACCTCGACAATGGGTGGGGTGATGTCCGGGTATTGCTCCATGGGCAAGCCACTGAGAAATACTACCCCTATGATGACCATAAAAATGGCCATTACCATGGCCACAATGGGCCTTCTTACGAAAAAATCACCCATGGCTGATCACTTTTTATCCTGGTTTGTTGATTTGTTATCTGCGATGGTGGGGTTGACGGTAATGCCGTCTTTGACTTTCTGTAGACCCTCAAAAATCACTTTCTCACCCGGCTTGAGTCCTTCGCTTATTAGCCACCGGGAGTCAACTTTAGGGCCAACTGTAATTTCCCTGGTTTCGACTTTATTATTCTCATCCACGACAAACACGTTGAACAAACCTTGTAATTCTATGACACAGCGTTGAGGAATTAAGATGGCATCTTTAACATCCTCCACCTTGATCTTTACCATGGCAAAGAGGCCAGGCCGCAGTAGTTTTTCAGGGTTAGGAAAGGAAGCCTGGACCAGCATGGAGCCGGTAGTCGTATCTACCTCCCTATCGATGAAATCGGGTCGGCCCTTATGATCATAGACTTCACCGTTAATGAGAATAAGCTCAAGGTTGTCTTCAGCGTCCTCTGGTTGCTCTGCATTATTTTTAGCGATATAGCGCGCCAGGTTTAAGTACTGGGTTTCTGTGATGAAAAAGTTGACAAGAATGGTATCTATCTGGGATACGGTATTCAGGATCACCGGATTGGGATCTTTACCAACAAAATCTCCAACTTTGGCTTTCGTTCTACCTATGATGCCATCAATGGGAGAGTAGATTTTGGCATAGCTCAGTTCAATCTGAGCCGACCGTAAAGTGGCATTAGCAGCATCCAGAGATGACAGGTTCGCTTCATAGGCAGCAACGGCAGCATCTAAATCACTTTGACTGACAGCATTTATTGCTGCAAGGGGCTTGATTCTGTCCAAATCACCTTTGGTTTTAGCCAGGTTGGTCTTCACTTCGGCAACCTGACTCATCCTGGTGGCTACCTTTTCTTCAAAAGGTTGGCTTTCCAGGGTGTACAACAATGCGCCCTTGTCCACATTTGAACCTTCCTGGAAATGTATACCTTCGAGAAAACCTTCCAATCGGGCACGAATAGCAATGTCCTTTAATCCGGCAGTCTGACCAACAAACTCTTGGAAAAGCGGGATTTCCTCGGCTTTGGTTTTGATGACCGATACATCAGGTGGTGGCGGAGGCGCGGGAGTTTTTTTCTCGCCGCTACAGGCAAATAACAAAGAGGTCAAGCAGGCAATCAAACCGATGGTTTTAAATCTCATGGTGCATTCTCTGCAGGGTTAATGTTTTTTTTTAAAGAGTAACTTCGATTGGAACGAGTCAGGACGCGATTTTAATAGAGATATCAATACTGTCTCATAAATTTGTAAACGATACCACATAAATATAGGCTAAGATAGCTTCTTACATTATAATTATGGGAACCTCTGAGTCTGTTGGATAAGAGTCCTTTTTTCTCAGATCAAGGCAGCTGCGCGATGACACCAATTCACCCGGTAACCAACTCGAGTATCTCAGTCTGCTCAATCGTTGGACAACAATGACTCCATCCCAGATAATGCACAGGAAACGTCAACGCTCAACTCTCTTGCCCGTGAGAACATCTTCGTGTTTGGTAAGGAGCTGTCCGCAAATAAGTTGGACAATATCGCGCTCGTGTTGAGGTTAGATTTGGATGATCTAATTTAACA
>JAUVLX010000366.1 GCA_030600525.1 Desulfobulbus sp.
CTGCATAGAAAAAAACTTTAAATATCAAATGGTTGCCAGGAATAGCGAAAAAGGCAGTCAATTGGACAAGGTCATGCTTTGATAATGAAAAGAAGTTAATCTGAGACCTAATCAACCAATATTGCTAACCAGATTCAAACCCAATATTTAAATAGCTATTTGAGCAAACACAGGGAAACGCCATCATGCCAGACTATGATGTGTGCCGGATAGCCAGGGACAGAACCCGGTCATCCTCTTGAAACATCAAACGTTTTACACACAAATCATCGATAAATTTTTTCAAGGCAAGTTCCGTGATATTGGGAAAGGTCGCAAGAATGTCCTCTATGGTGGTCGGTGTCGCACAGAAGAGATATATTTTCCTGGAAAGGCCTCGCAGCCGGTGGAGCAGAGGCTTACCAGTGCCTGTTTCCTGGCGGATGATTAAAAAAGTGCTGCCATCGCGGTAATTGAGTGGGGGGCGGTTCTGTTGTCTCTTGTCGTGGAAGCGCTGCCATTCTTCAACTTTTTGTCTGACCGGTGCCCATAAGTTGTGCTGCTGTTTACTGTCTCCCTGGTAACTGTTGAGGAGCATGTCCATTTCGCGCAAGTAAGGTTCGGGGAAAAGCTTTTTGTTTTTTGGATGGGGCAAGATGGTCCGGATCGAGAATTCCTTGGCGCGATGATAAATTGGGGACCCAAGGCCAAGAAAAAATGTTGCCGATTCCAGAGGGGGGTAGGGGAGCACGAAATCGAGGTGATGCAGCGTTTCTGCAATTTCCGCCTTGGTGGTGGTCGGGAAATCGGTAATCAGATTGCCCTCCAGCGCGATTCCATATTGGCAGCACAATTTCATCGCCGCGATGTTATCGATGGTTGTGGTGCCTTTGTCCATTTTTTTCAGAAGTGAGGACGACAGGGCCTCAATCCCGACCTGTACGGTACGCAGGCCACCGCGACTGTATAGTTCCAGCTGTGCGGGTTTGGTCAGAGCACGAATTTCAGCGAAAAAATCAAAATCCATATCACATTCCGCAAGTGTTGCAAAAAAACGATCAGCTTCCCTGGGCGGCAATGCGTTATCCGTAAAAGTGAAGTGCAGCGATTCGTGGTTTTTTGCCAGGTGCAGCGTCTCTTCTACCATCCTGTTGCTGTTTTTATACCGGTAGTCGTGCCACTGCAGATTCAGGTTGCAGAACGTGCATTTGTTCCACCAGCAACCCCTGGAAAATTCCAACGGCAAGACCGGGATAAAGGGTTGGCTGGGAAAGAGCTGTTGCATCTCTTTAAAATAGGAAGAAAAATCAGGGTAGGGCAGATCGTCGAGCCGCTGTGGGGCAGGGGGAATGTCTGTGTGTGGTTTTGGGTTCTTGGTGTGCACGGTTTGCGGCAGGGTTTGCACCTTGCCCTGGAGAAAGCGACACAGCTGAAGCAGGGAACCTTCTCCTTCGCCATCGATGACATAGTCAACATCCTGGACGTGATCTACCAGGGATTTTGCAAGTGGGCCTGAACAGGAAGAACCGCCAAAAACAACAGGCATCCTTGGTAGTAGATCCTTTATCTTTTGCGCCAGATACATAGAAGGCAGTAATTGGTTGAAACAGACGGTGAAACCCACCAGGTCGTATCGCTCAATATCATGAGCTGTCAACCATTGTTCCAGGTGCTGCTCCATCACCACAACCAGTTGGTCAAAATCAGGAACCGGGTTGATTTTACCGGCCATGCTCTCTTGAAAGAGTGTACGGGCATCTGCGCGCTTTTCAGGAAACAACAGCGGGCTGAACAATGCCTCTCCAGCCCATCCGGAAAGGGCCAGCTTTGAATAGGTGGCAGTGCCTATGGTCTTGGCGGTGTGCAGGTAGGGGTGAAGGGCATCAACCCGGCAGTCGGATTCGCGTTCTAAAAAGCTTTTTAGGGCTCCCAACTGGATGGAAGGCCGGTTGAAAATCGACCAGGGCATGGAGATAAGGGCTATATGCATGGCGGTGGCGGGTTCAGGATTCATGAACGTGTTTACTCTTTTTGCTCTTTTGTGAGGCAGTAGCTTTTCAGGTGGGTACGGGGGCTATTGCAAACCAAATGGTCGCTGGGAATGGCTTTCTGATATGCTATAATACGGTATCGATATCGTAACTTGTTCAGCGAACAACATATAACCTCGCCTTAACCTCGATCTGTAACTGTTCAGCAGTGCTCCAGATGCGTACAAGCAGGCTGGATAACTATAGTAATGCTCTATTTTCCTACCTGATCGTGCGCAGAGGTAAGCGCAGACTCCGTGGGGTGCTGCTGGATAGTTACGGAGAGCCTATTTCTTTAGAGGGTTGGTAGTCAGTGAAGGACTCTATCCTCATCCCTTGTATAGCAAGAGGAATATTGTGTTTTCGCAAAATTACCAGCACCGCCATCAGAACTGTTGAGCGAATAGCTGTTCTTTTTCGAACGTTATCAATGCGCTAACGCCCTTCCAGGAGAACCCCTGCTAGCTGGTGTCCTCCTCTGTCATCCCATAATGAGCGTACCACCACCTGGGCTGATTCGGGAATGACTTTGCCGCAAGACTCAATCGCCTCTATGATCAGCTTTTGGCTGAGCTCCAGGTCAGCACTGTAATCAACCTGCAGACGGATTCGCTCCCCATGCCTGCCGATCTGTTCTATTTTGACACGATCATTCAGGTTTATAGGAGCGTTCTTGACTGCCTTAAATAAATCCGACCCCTTTTTTTCCTTTTTTTTTCTAATAGCCTGGAATAAAAATGTATTTATTCGAATCGCTCAACGCTTTTTACAACCAGAAAATTGCCATGGAAAAGCCAAGAAAACAATAAAAATATTTCCTGACGTCGCTGACAGCGTAACCAAGTTCTTTAGAGTGTTGAGGGGAGGAGTCAGAATTAGTTTTTCTGGAGATATGCTTCAAAAACCGGAAGGGCAGGTTCGCTGCCAT
>JAUVLX010000113.1 GCA_030600525.1 Desulfobulbus sp.
TGAGACGTAATATCTCTCGTATCTTTCGCATAGATAATCTCTTTTTGGGCATGAAAATCTCCTTGAAGTATTGGTTCAAAAAAATTTCCTCTACCATTTGTTTCTATGCGTCGCTACTCTCCGAAAACAATGGCCGGAATCGAATGGAAACCCTGGCCGGAATCAATTGGAATGGGTGGCCGGAATCCTCTGGAATCAGTGGCCGGATTGCTCTGGAATATGCAAGCTTTTGGTTGCATGACCGGAGTTGACCATCTCTGTACACCTCTCAACATAGCAAATTCTATTTCAGATTAAACTTATCGCTTGAAATGTCAGATTTGATCACGCCTTCTTCCTGTAGCTGTCAAATCAAGTCTGAGCTACTACAAATTAACACATGCTCAGATGATTACAGCGCTGAGGAGACAGGATGACAAAGGCTCCTCCTTTTTCCCTTGAGAATTAGTTCTTACCTCACGTGCAGGTTACAGCGTTCCGAGGGAATATTTTCGAAAACAACGCTGAGATTGAATAAAATTGCACCTATCCAAGGTGGCCCTAAGGCTACTTGGAAAAAGTTCCCATAAACACCCTTCCACCTCAAAAAATAGATTGACATTTATCAGAAATAGATCTAATGTCTCCGGATAGAATGAACATTCGTTTTAACAGAGATAAAAAAGAAGATGACAGCACCCGTGAAAAAGAGATCGCAGGATTTAGAAAGCTTAATTTTTGAAACAGCTCTCAAGCTCTTTACAGAAAAAGGCTATTTTAATACCTCGGTTCACGACATCCAGAAAGAAGCGAATGTCAGCATTGGCAGCATTTACCATTATTTTAAGAATAAGGAAGCCATAGCCAGGGCAATTTATAACGACTTAATTGTCCATATGGAAAGGGCGATGGTGGAGATAAGAAACACCCATCAAACAACCCAGGATCGGGGACGTGCAGTTATCAACTATTTATTTGATTTAGCAGAAAAGGCTCCAGATAAAATGCACTATCTGCTCTATGCGACGCACAAGGAGTTCATGCCTGAAGAAAAATCCATCTGTTCCTCCGCTCCTTTTGCAATAATACGGGAGATGATTGGTGAAGGGGTAGAAAAGGGTGAAATTCGCAACATGGATCCTTTGGTTGCCAGTGCCTGCCTGATTGGGGGAGCACTTCGTATTATCCGTTTGGATTTGGATGAATTTCTCGAAAAACCGATATCGCACTATTTAGAGGAAATTTGGGAGTGCTCCTGGGCATCAATTAAAAAATAATATTGTGTAGCTTTTTTTAGCCAGCACAGTGAACGAACATTCATTCTAGCAATGATAAAGATACAAATCTCTTCCACATAATTTTTAACAATACAGTTATATTTTTTAATAACGGATAGAACGAACATTCATTTTAAACTACTTTTTATCTACTCTTATATTAAATCTATTTATTACTTATTCTACGACAGGAGAACGAAATGAAATCAACAGATGTAGCAATTATTGGCGGATCGGCAGCAGGGTTAATGGCAGCGGTTACTTTAATAAAACGTAATCCTGAGAAAAAAGTCACCGTCATCCGTAATGTGGAGAAAACACCGGTTCCATGCGGTATTCCCTACATTTATGGAACCTTAAAAGATGTGAACAAGAATATTATTCCGGATCAAAACTTCCTCAATATGGGTATAGATATCATGTGCCTGGAAGTGGAGAGTATAGACCGGAAACACAAGAGTATTGCCTTTGTAGACGGTACCACTCTTGGCTATGACAAGCTCATCCTTGGTAACGGATCAAAACCTTTTGTGCCCCCCATAAAAGGCATTGATCTGGACAACGTATTTGTCGTAGAGAAAGACCCAAGTCGTTTGCAGGCACTGTATACGGCATTACAGACAGCAAAAAATGTGGTTGTTGTCGGAGGTGGGTTTATCGGTGTTGAGATGGCGGAACAAATCGCTCTCATGGCTGGTGCGGATGCTGCTGCAAACAACACACTCAATGTCAGCATCATTGAAATGCTTCCTCATTGTCTGATGATGGCCTGTGAAGAAGAATTTTGCGTCAAAGCGGAAGGTGAACTTGAAAAACTGGGCATCAACGTTATGACCAACCGAGGTGTACAAGAAATTAAGGGTCAAGGTACAGTAAATGCGGTCCAGCTAGCAGACGGCAGTGAACTGGATGCTGATTTGGTGCTTGTCTGCATCGGTGCAACACCTAATATTGAACTGGCTGAAAAATGTGGTTTACAGGCTGATCCGCGTCAAGGAGTGTTGGTTAACGAATACATGCAAACCAAAGATCCAGATATCTATGCTGCTGGTGACTGCGCTACAAAAACATCCTTTATTACCGGTAAATCCAGCGGCATCAGGCTTGCCTCTGTTGCCTGCAGTGAAGGCATGATTGCAGCCAGTAATTTGTACAATAACTCTAAACGAAAAAACCTGGGTGCACTTGGCGCTTTTGCTACAAAGGTAGGCGCTCATTCCATAGCTGCAGCGGGATTAACTTCAAAGGCCGCTCATGATGAGGGTATTGAGGTGGTAATTGGTGAAGCAATAACTCCCAATCGACATCCTGCAAGTTTGCCGGACTGTATTATCGAAATGAAAGCAAAACTGCTGTTTCGAAAGGATAACGGTAGAATTATTGGTGGCCATGTTATTGGCGGAGAGTCTACGGCTGATATGGTTAACGCCATTTCCGTTGCTATTCAAACCGGGGCAACCGCAGAGGAACTGGCAACCATGCAATACGCCACCCATCCTCTCTTAACAGCTTCACCACTCTCCTACCATATCATGCTTGCAGCGGAGAATGGTGCTATTCAGCTAACCAATGCTTCCATGACCAAGAAATTCAACAAGGAAGCTGCCTAACACAAAAGGTACCCGTATAAAGCTTCTATTATTTTTCAGGATAGAAGCTTTATACGGTGCAGCAGCAATGGATCAATGCGCTTGCCGTACTCTTTTTTCCTGTCCCATTTTCCCTGCTTTTCATCACAGCTCACCACCGCTCTTTTTTCTTTTGATATTTTTCCTTTTCAGCGGTTGTATCCTGGATCGCAGCTCAGACTGCAGCCGTCTTTCCTCGCACCTTGGCATTCATTCTTTTTTCCCTTGTTGTGGTGTACCTATTCCACAGCACCCCACGGAGTCTGCGCTTACCTCTGCGCACGATCAGGCAGGAAAACATAGCATTACTATAGTTATCCAGCCTGCTTGTACGCATCTGGAGCACTGCTGAACAGTTACAGATCGAGGGTAAGGCGAGGTTATTTGTTCTTCGCTGAATAGTTGTGTTGTGATTTTAAATAGTTTTCAAATATATCTGAGCTATTCGCTTCCATATCCCTATGAAAAGGGTAAAACATGAATGAATTATTTAATCATGAGATCTTCTTTATTTCCCTTTTTCATAAAATGATTATTAATATTTTATTTGAAATTTTCCAGCCGTTTATTGACAACAATTGAGGAGTATAAAATGAATTGCACCAAAATGAGCGATCAGGTTTTCCAGCTCAAAGTCAACATTGAAGAAGACGGCTACCTTTTTGAAGGGCTCTGGCCTGTTCCCAATGGGGTGAGTATTAACAGTTACCTTGTAAAGGGTGATAAAACAGCGATTATAGATTTAACTCAGGATGTTTATGAATTAACCAGTTCACTCGAACAACAGATTGAGCAGACCGGGGTCAATGTGGAAGAGGTGGACTATGTGATAGTCAACCACATGGAACCGGATCACTCTGGTATGTTGCGTGCATTTGTTGAAAAAAACAAGACATGCAGAATTGTCTGTTCTGCCAAAGCAGCCCCTCTTTTAGAACAGTTCTGCTCTGTTCCCATGGGCAGAGTTGATATTGTTGGTGATGAGGACACCCTTGATTTAGGCGCTGGCATGGTACTACGATTTTACATGATTCCAAATGTGCATTGGCCGGAAACCATGGCAACCTACCTTGAGTCTGAAAAAATGCTGTTTCCTTGTGACGCATTTGGTTCGTACGGTGCAGTAAATGAACAGGCGTTTGATGATCAACTCTCAGATGAACGAGTTGCTTTTTTTGAACAAGAGTCGCTCCGCTACTACGCAAATATTGTTGCCACCTTTTCCCCTTTTGTTGAAAAGGCAATTGAAAAGCTGAGTTCTCTTGCCATTGATGTTATTGCCCCTGCCCATGGAATTGTGTGGCGCAAAAATCCTTCTGCAATCATCGAACATTACAAACGCTATGCCTCCTACGCTAAGGGGCCTGCAGAGCCAGAGGTCTGTCTCATATGGGCCTCCATGTATGGAAACACGGGCAAATCCATAGCTCCTCTTATAAAGGGCATCAAATCTGAAGGCGTGGAAGTACGCACCTTCCGTGTTCCGCAGGATGATCTTGGTCATATCCTTGCTGCCGCATGGAAGGCTGCAGGCTTGGTCTTTGCGATGCCAACATACGAGTATAAAATGTTTCCTCCCATGGCACAGGTTATTGAGGATTTAATGATCAAAAAGGTCAAAAACAGAAAGGTCCTGCGTGTTGGTTCCTATGGCTGGGTTGGCGGTGCTGAAAAAGACTTTAGAACGAGAACCGAAAAGGCTGGCTGGGATATTATGGACAGCATAGAATTCCAAGGCACTCCTGCAGATGACGATTTAAAAGCAATGGAGCAGGCAGGAAAAGAACTGGCTCAAAAAATTAAGCAATTCTGCAGTAAATAAAACTGATCTGGCACTAGTGTCTCGTCAACGCTGCTCTGACGTATCTTGCTTGTCTTTTTTCGCACTTGGATTCCTTTAACTGGTGGTACATAGCCCACTATGAACAACCAGTTAAAGGAATCCAGAATCAAAAAAATCCAGCGCAATATTTCGACATTTCATCGTTGGCGCGACACAGGGATTACTCTGTCAGAATATCTTATACAGGACACAAGGAGTAAAAAATGGCTGAAACAGTCGTAATTTTAGGGGCAAGCGATAAGCCTACGAGATATGCCTACAAAGCGATGCAGTCTTTAACCAATCACGGCCATCAAGTACTGTTGGTCAATCCTTTTAAGACAAAAGTTGAAGAACAGCACTGTCACGATTCTGTTTGCAGTATAACGGAACAGATTGACACTATAACGTTGTATGTTAATCCGAAAAGATTCCAGGATCATATAGATGACGTTATTGCAACGGCACCTAAACGGGTGATTATGAACCCAGGGACAGAAGACGATGATACTGAAAAAAGGTTAAAAGAGGAAGGCATCGAGGTACTGCGAGCATGTACTTTAGTGATGCTCGCAACCGACCAGTATTAAAAGCCACAGAGGGGTGTTACATTTGAATCGCCCCTCTTATTTTCCATTTTTCCCTTTCAATTGTAGTATCTTATATACTGCTTCAACAGTCCAGTTGGTTGTTCTTCCCCCTTTCCCCCCTTTTAAATTTTTCTTTAGCCATATGTACTTCCGATGTTATATAATTGGAAAATATTGTAACAAGGAAGGTTGCGCACAAAGTAAGTAACCTTGAGAAAATAGCTGCACGTTGTACCTCCCATTTTTTTTCAACCCTAATCGCAGGCAGTTAAAATGAGTGTTAATTTTAAATTGAAGTTAATTATGCTTTCCTTTGTGGCAATTATTGTCATGATGTTCCTGGCAACACTGTATGTGACTAAACAGCAAAAAAATGATGGTTTGATCATCAACCTTGCAGGACGACAGCGCATGCTCTCCCAAAAAATGTCAAAGGAACTGCACCATTTTATGTGGAAGTCCCAGAAGGCGGGAAAATTAGATACAGCTTCTGCCGATCAGGTTCGTAGAACCATGAAGGTTTTTTCCATGACCCTCGAGGCCTTGACCCTGTCAGGAAAGGCCCCTCTCGCCCTTGATTTGGAAAAAACAAAATATCGACATATTCCGGCAGCAACCGACCCGGCACGAGGCCAGTTAAACACTGTAAATGCACTGTGGAAGCAATTTCCAACCCGTATCGAAAAGATATTAGCAGGGGACAACAAGCAACCAGACCTTGACTGGATACATAAAAACAATGTGGCACTTCTTAAAGAGATGAATACGGCTGTTGTAATGATGCAGGAGCAGGCCGAATCTTCTGTTAGTTTTTTACTCACCCTCCAAGTAATATTTATCTTCGTTGCGGCTGGTTTTAGTGTTTTTGCCTTTTTTATCATTCGTTCCATTACGACACGGCTCAAGCTGGCAGACGCTTTTACCGAGACTTTTGGTCAGGGAGATCTGACAGCCGTCTCTGGTATCTCCGGCACAGATGAATTGGGAAAAATCGGTGGCAGCCTTGATGCAATGGCCATGAATCTGCGTAAGATGATCGGGAAGATGAATACCAATGCGGGAGAGCTTGATTCCGCTTCCAAGCAAGTACTGAGAATTGCTTCTCAGGTGTCTGAAAGCTCTGAAGATATATCTGGACGCTCTAATTCCGTTGCAGCAGCAGCAGAGGAGATGAGTGCGAACATGTCATCTGTTGCTGCTGCAGTTGAGGAAACATCCACTAATGTTACAATTGTAGCGGGTTCCGTCAACGAAATGTCAGGCACGATAAGAAAAATATCCCAAGATACTGAAAATGCTCGTAGTATTACAGAAAATGCCGTCAGCCAATCGCAACAGGCATCAGAACGTGTAAATGAACTCGGAGAAGCAGCAACTCAAATTGATAAAGTTACGGAAACGATAACTGAAATTTCAGAACAGACAAATCTGCTGGCCTTAAACGCAACCATTGAGGCGGCAAGAGCAGGAGAGGCCGGAAAAGGGTTTGCAGTTGTTGCCAATGAGATTAAGGAACTGGCCAAGCAAACAGCTGAGGCAACTACGGATATTCGTCAACGTATTGAATCCATACAGTCTTCCACATCGGTGACGGTGGAGGAAATAAGCGAAGTCTCCAAAGTTGTAACTGAAGTCAATGAAATTGTCGGTAGCATTGCCACGGCCCTTGAAGGACAAGATGCCACTACCCGCGAAATATCCCAAAATATCAGTCAGGCTTCCCTGGGAATTCAGGAAGTAACCGAAAATGTTGCCCAAAGCTCCATCGTGGCCAGTGAGGTGGCCAGTAATATTGCTGCGGTGTACAACGAGTCTGCTGCCATGGACTCCTCAAGCACCGAACTCGCAGGGTCTGCCGAGACACTCAACAAACTAGCCGGCGAACTCTCAGTTTTGGTAAAACAATTTAGAGTGTAAATTATATCATACGTTTTTTTTCCACTCTTGATGATCTCGTAAAAAGTTCATCACATTCTAGCAGAGGGCCAAGTTAAAACACAGGTAGAGAGATATTTTTTATGGCGCGAAGGCATACACAGGGTATGTTGAGTGCCATGAAAAATGCCACGACGCCGTAGACCAAAGTTTTTTACGACGCCATCATAATTGGAGCAAGTCTCACAACCACAGAGGCATTCAATCATGAACAACTCTCTAAAAATACTGGTCATAATGGGGATGCTTCTTTCTCTCGGCACGCCCCCTTTGTATGCAAAAATTGCCTATGACCAAACAGAAAAAACTGACAAAAAAGAATGGATGGAGCACTGCATGGGAGTGGTCCAGGCGGTCTTGGGAGATGAATCAGCCCACTTTGAGAAAGTATTTTTTGCTCTCAGTGCTGACAATGTCCCTGTTAGCTGCGGCCGAATGAAGATTCAGGAACAATCCGGTGCAGAAAAAATCACAAGATTTTTCTCGGCAGATACAGCTGAATTAACACATATAGAAGGTAAGGAAGCAGGTTTTGAGGCATTATGGGATATATACTGCAAATAATCCCTCAAGAGTCCCAATATGTCCCCATGCTACCTCAAGGTCTGTTATCAGTCGCACCCTTTTAATTGGTCAAGCCCAAGAATAATTGTTAGCGATAACAGATAATCCTGCAACGCGCTGAAGCAGCCCTTAGGAGTTGTCCGGAAATAGCTTGAACATCTCGCATCGCATATTCAGGTCATCTTTGGCTGATCTTCAATCACAAAGTCCTCAACGTAGCACAACTACGCCTGCGGCTTTGTTCAATTAGGTCACCCAAATCTAACCTAAATATGAGCACGATATTGTCCAACTTATTTACGGACAGCTCCTTATCAGGAGCGCCACTTGCTCTCATCCAGTTCCTTTTCAGTCTTGCCGACGATGCAAGTTATGGCCAGGTCACCAGTTACATTGCAGGCAGTTCGCCCCATATCCAATAAGGCATCGATCCCGAAAATCATCGCATACGCCATGGCAACCGGTGTTCCCGGCTCTACGTTCAGCCCCACAGAGTTAAGCACCATCATCAGCATAAGTGCACCGGCTCCAGGGACTCCGGCAGTCCCAATGGAGGCTAATACAGCCGTGGCAATAACGGTCATCTGTTGTTCAAAGTTTAAGGGCGCACCAATGGCGAAACCGATAAAGATGGCACACACACCCTGGTAAATGGCGGTGCCATCCATGTTAATGGTTGCTCCCAGAGGTAAAGAGAAAGAGTACACCCCCTTTGAAACACCCATCTCCTCATCAGCAACCTCCATACTCACTGGCAGAGTCCCGCCGCTGCTTCGGGTCACAAATCCGGTAATAATTGCTTTCTTGGCTTTGACAAAAAATTTAAAGGGCGAAAGTCCGAAAATGGCAAGCCCTGCCCCGTACACCAGAAACATGTGGGCCGCAAAGCCCAGATAGACGGCAAGAGTGGTTAGTCCAAGAGGACCAAAAGCCTCCGCTCCCTGGGTCCCAAAAACCACGGCAATCAGTGCAAAAACACCAATAGGCGCATACTGGAGTATCCAGTTAACCACGAGGTACATGATTTCTGCACCGCCTTCAAAAAAATAAAATACAGTGACCGCAGCATTTTTAATGCGTTCATCCTCACTTTCTCTCAAAAAGGCAATGCCGATACCAAACATGAGGCAGAAAAAAATGGTGGGAAGGATGTCACCTGAGGTGATGGCATTAAACGGATTAACCGGGACAATATTAACAATGGTATCAACCAACGAAGGTGTTTCCAGAGTGCTTTTAGCAACATCACCTCCGGCCCCACTCAAATCAAGTCCTTTTCCAGGTTTAAAAAGATTGCCTAACAGCAAACCAAGACCAACGGCAAATCCTGTGGTGACCATGTATATTCCCAATGCCTTAACGCCCACGCGGCCAAGACGAGCAGGATGGACACTGGCTGCTCCTACTATCAAGGTGAACATAACAACAGGCATAACGATCATTTTCAACAGCCTGACAAAGATATCACCAAACGGAGAAACCCAACTAATCTCCTCTCCAAGCATCAACCCGGCAACAGCGCCCAATATCAAACCGAGCATTATCCTGAGCAGGAGATTAGATTTAAAATACCAGCTGAAAAGTCTCATAATTGTTCTCCCTGCTTATTCATAGGTACCGCCTTTTTCGTTAATAGCCTGCATCCTTCGCTCTTCAAGCATTGCTTTCTTTTGCTGGATAAATTTATTGTTGAGCATTTGCGCAGGGGTCGTCGCTGCAGCAGGTGCTGACGTCCTGGTCCATTTGAGCTGGACAAAATATTCATGGATCAAAAGGTCAAGGGTCCCATCGGCTCGAATCTGATCAATAAACAAGTTAAGCCAGTTGAGAAAATCCTGATCGCCCTTGCGAATGGCAAAGCCATAAGATTCTTGCGTTACCGGCGCCAGAAGGGCCTTTACCTGCGGATGGAGGCTTGGGTGTGTGGCTCTCCATACACGGACAAATGGTGAATCAGCAGTGACAGCATCTATTTCATTATTAACAAGGGCCTTTGCAGCAGCTTCCACTGTCGGATAGGTAACAACAGCCTCATCGGGAAAAAGTTGGCGCGCAAACGCCTCATGGGTTGTCCCTGCCTTAACCCCAAGCTTGAG
>JAUVLX010000178.1 GCA_030600525.1 Desulfobulbus sp.
CATAGTCCCAAAGTACAAATTCCTGCTCAGCGGTTTCTAATATCCCACGTGTTTCTTCGGTAAAAGTTTCCAGTAATTCTTTTTGCGGTGCAGAGGAAAAACCTGTGGACACACTCTTTGCCGAATCATGACCCAATTCGATGGCCTGCATCACAGTAGCAGAGAGTTTTTTGATTTCACCGGCCAACCGTTCATCACTTTTGTCCTTCCAAACAACATTAAGATTCTGTTGCAGCAGATTTCCTCCTTCAACAAGAAGTTTAGCCAATGATGGTTGAAGGAGAAGTAATCCTGAACGTACCTGGTCAAGCATGTACTCGTATGCTTCAGCCAGATAGACGATATTATTTAAATGAAGAAAACTACCAGTACCTTTTATTGAATGATAAAGGCGATAGCTGCCATTAATAACCTTATCTTCAATCTCACGCCGTTCGCAATCCTCTACAAATGCCAACACAAAGGGTTCTACCTCACTGGACATTGTATATATTTCCTGTAAAAACTGCTTGAGAACACCGTAATCTTCTTCACGAATCTTCACGCTTTTGACACCTATTGTTATATTGTTACAGGGACGTTACCAAGCGAATCACCGATTCAGAGATCCCTTCTCTTCGTAAAACCCTTTGTTACGATCCTTCACCGCAATCTAAAAAACGGTTTCGTCCATTGCAGGTTACCTTAAAAAAAACAAAAGTCAAAAAAATGTCCCTGCCACATTTCACTCCCAACTTTTAAATTCATCATAAAAAGAAAATATGGACACCGTTTGATAGTAAAAAAAACCGCAGGGTTAAAAGTTAGTCGCGGCAGCCAATGAAACAAAACCGCCCCGCACCATCCTGTCAAGGAGTGGACCGTTTATTGCATTATATTTGGTAAAATCAACTCACTGCCTTCTTTTATGCGATATCTATCCATACTCTTTTCCACACTCACCTTATGCCTGTTTGCCTCCTGCCCTATGCATGCAGAGGCATCACCACTATTGACAGCAATAAACAGGACTGATGAAACCACAAGTCTGCAACTCTATCTTCGCTTTACTAAGCTGCCCGAATATGAGATGAATCAACGCCAAAAGCGGATTGACCTTCTGCTTAAAAACACAGCTCTTGATGCTGACATGGAACTCCCTGGTGACGACGACAGAATCATCAAAATTCTCAATCAAAAACAAGGTAATGACACAATTCTTTCTTTTTTCTTTCGCTACCCTCCGCAAAAAATAAGTAAAAAGAAACGTCAAGATCCGGCCTCACTCCTACTCGACATCCTGCTTGGCAATCAATTCACTTCCATGTATCCAGACCTGTCCACTCAATTTAAAGGGCTTACTCTGCTCACCAGAGACACCATAGACTACACTAACCCTATCCACCTCTCTCCCTACACCAACAAGTGGCGCTCTTTTTTCAATAAATACGAGACCCCTATAAATATAGTCCTACCAACGACCTACACACTGCCCCCTTTCCCGCTTACCGCTATACTCTTTAAGGGACCATCCCAAACACAATGGCTGGCAGCACCGATTCTTAAAAATGCATCAGCAGGTGACTGGAGCCTGGTTAACCAACAAATCCAAGAGCAGCTTGAAAATGAAGCAGACGAAAATATTCGAGACCTTCTCTTATTAGCCTATGCAGAATCTCTTGTTCGATCCGATCAGTACAAAGAAGCGTACCCATTGCTGCAAAAAATCAGTCTTCGCTATCCCGACACGCAGACCGCTGCTGTTGCAGATTTTCTTTTTGCCTATCTACGCAACAAACATGAAGCAGACTTCCTAGGCTCTCAGGAGATAAGCAAAGCCATTGACCATATTGGTTCGTCCACCCCCTTTAATGACTATTTCAGCATTCTCCTGGCAGAGATAGCACTTGAAAGCGGCAGAATTGAAAAAGCCAGGCAACAATTGACCCGCGATGATATAGGGTTTAGTAAAATTGCGAATGCACTTCGTCTCATGCGCCTGGCTGACGCCTACTACCTTGAAGATAAAAAAATAAAAGCTCTGGTCGCCTACCTCCAGCTACAAGACTTTCAACCTGTTCTGGATAACTATCCAGAATCCATAGCAAGGTTTAGTGATGCTCTCTACACCTTTAAACGATTTAAACAGGCGGATTCCTCCTACCAGATACTCACGGAGCTATTAAACGGTCAGCGCCAATACGACCTTGCTTTGTTTCGAATTGCCATGAGCAATATGCATGCGGGGGCGTCCCAACGGCAGACAGAACAAAAACTCTCTCAGGTCTTAGAAGCCTTTACTGGAACAGAAGGTACTTTTAGAGCAGAGATGAAACAGGCGGATATTGACTATCTCTCCGGCAAACTCACTCCAACTAAAGCACTGGAGACATATTCCAGACTATCGACCACAGCAAACACCATTGCCCTGCGTGAAGAAGCAACCTTTAAACAGGCTCTTGTCCATCTACTCAACAGCGACCCGGAGCCAGCATTGCAGAAAGCAAGGCTGTTGCTACGCGAATTTCAATCAGGAGCGCTACGGGTTGAAGCCCAGGCTCTAATCATCCAACAACTCCCTGATATGACGACAAAGCTTGTTCAGGAAAAACGATATATAGAGGCACTGGTCCTTGCCCAACAAAACAGAAGGCTTTTCACTCGTGGCTGGATCCCAAACACCATGCTCTACAATCTAGCGACAGCCTATAGCAATCTCGGTTTTTTTGACCGATCAGCCCGTACCTACCAGTACCTGTTTGAAACTACCACCGGAGACGAACAGGAAAAAGTATACCTACCGCTCATTAAATCACTTTTCCAGGATGGGCAATACACTATCATCGAAGATTATGGAGACCGGTTCAGTTTCAGATACTCTGAAAGCTCTCTTGGCCCGGAAATTTTTTATCTCCGTCTCAAAGCCCTGCTTAGGAATGGCCAAGTCGATAAAGCTGCATCCCTTCTCCAGAACACAAACAGACCAGTTTCCAACGACATCGACCAACTAGCCCTCAATATATATTACGACCTGGAACAATGGCAGAATATAATTCAACACTTCGAGACAGCCGACATCACCCAAGGCAATGATGACGCTACCCAAGGGACCATGATGCTGGCAGAATCTTATTTCCAGACAGATCAGGCCATTAAAGCAGAACCACTGTTTGAGCAAGTAATAGAAAAAGAAGTCGGCAATGACCAGGCCGGGTTCCGGCTTGCCCAGATTGCCCTGGAAAAAGATAACATCCAACAAGCACTTAACAGGTTTACGCAAATAGCCGAAAAAGGAGTAGACCCCTTATGGAAAAAGCTTGCCAGTGAAGAAATTGCCATTCTCCAACTGCAACAAACCAAATAACCACAGGGAGACGATGAATGCCCTTTCTACAACAACTCGACACAACCACGCAAATGCTGCAAAAAGTGCTGGATTTGCGTACAAAAAACCAACAAATCATAGGCTCCAACATCGCCAATGCGGAAACACCTGGTTACTCGGCAAAATCGTTAGAATTTGAAGACCAACTCAAAAGTGCCATGTCAGGTAAACATACCGGATCTGTAACCACTCACCCAAATCATATACCTCTTCAATCCACAAATCTTGATCAGGTAGAGGGTACCCTGACTACAAGAGCAGATAATACCGGGATTGGTGATGAAAACAGTGTCAGCGTGGATCAGGAGATGGTGAAACTTTCTGAAAACCAAATCCTTTACGAAACAGCAGCTACAATGCTCAAGAAAAAACTGTCTCTACTCAAATACACCATCAATGGTGGCTAACAATTTGCATACATATTAACAAACATTACTTCCGAGGATATATATATGGATATTTTTACCACTTTTGACATTGCAGCTTCCGGCCTTAAAGCTCAACGAACACGACTTAACACCATCAGTTCCAATATGGCCAACGCGGAAACAACATCCACACCAGAGGGAGGCCCATACAAGAAAAAATCGGTTGTTTTCCAATCAGAACCCGTTTCATTTAAAAATCAACTCAGCCAATCCCTTAACAACCACGCTGAGGGCGTAAAAATTGCCAAAATAATAGAAGACAATGAACCGCCGCAACAAATATACAACCCTTCGCACCCGGATGCGAATGAAGAAGGTTACGTTGGCATGCCCAATGTCAGCGTACTCAAGGAGATGGTAGACATGATGTCTGCTACGCGATCCTACGAAGCCAACACCACGGTCATTAAATCTGCTAAGCGAATGGCAATGAAAGCCCTTGAGATAGGAGGATAATTTTATGCTGCCCATTCAAAACCTGCCTCCACTGAACCTGAATCCGACCCAGACGAAGGCATCTGAAACCACAGAGGCAACCACTACTTTTCAGGACATGCTCAGCGACATGGTTTCTACTGTCCACAACCAGGAACAACAGGCCGACAGGGCAATCCAGCAGTTGCATACAGGAGGAGAAAAAAACCTTCATGAAGCTATGATTTCCATGGAGCAGGCGGACATAGCTCTGCGATACATGGTTCAGGTAAGAAATAAGGCACTTGAAGCGTACCAGGAAATATCGAGACTGCAGGTATAAACAAAGGCCATCTTTAAGCCCGGCCCCCTCATGAATTTTGTGTTATTTCAATTAATTACGAACACTTTCTTTATGTTGACAAAAACTCTGAGCTTGACGCCGCATGAACTTATGAGAAAACCTGGTTAGTGTCACGTCAACGATGAAATGTCGAAAGCAACGTTGACGAGACACTAGGAGCCTGTCGGATAATAGGATTTTCTTCTCAGATCAGGTAAGCGTAGACTCCGAGGCATTTTCAGGAAATCAAGCACAGCCATATAACTGATATTGCGAGCATTGATTTCCTGAGAATAACGCCGATATGGGGAAAAAGACATTATCCGACAGACTCCTAGATGGCAGATCAATACTTTTCACCAACAGTAATACAAACCCGATAAAGCGCTAAGGAAGTTTCATGGCAGAAGAAAGCACTAGCCCGGCAACACCTAAAAAAGGATGGCAAGTTCTTGTTTCCAGTCTCAAGGGATGGCCATTATCACGAAAAATTGCACTGGTAGCTGCAGGTGTCGTAACCTTGGCCCTGTTTGCTGTTATAATCATCCAGGCAAGAACGGCGGACTATCAACTTCTCTACGGCAACCTGGATAATCGTGATGCCGCCTCCATGGTGGAATGGCTGACTGCGCAGAATATCCCCTATCAGCTCGGCAACAATGGCCGTAACATTCTCATCCCTAGTACCAATGTGCATCAAACCCGATTGGGCCTTGCCTCTGCCGGCCTTCCACAGGGTGGTGGAGTCGGGTTTGAGATTTTTGACAAACAATCTTTTGCCCTGACAGATTTCGTCCAAAAAGTTAACTATTCCAGAGCATTACAGGGGGAGCTAGCGCGCACCATCACCTCACTCGGCCCGGTTGAAACAGCTCGTGTCCATTTGGTACTCCCGGAAAAGCGCCTTTTTAAAAATCAACAACAACCTGCCACTGCTTCTGTGATTCTGACCCTTGTATCAGGAAGAAGACTAGGGGAATCCCAGGTAGAGGGAATGACTCACCTTGTTTCCAGCGCTATTGAAGGTTTAAGCCAGGACAACGTTACCGTCATCGACCAAAATGGCAATGTGTTGACCAAAACCGGCAATCATAATATGGTCGGTAACCTCTCGCCGGATATGCTCCAGTTTCAACTCCAAGTGGAACAGCACTTAGAAGAAAGAGCCCAAGCCCTGCTTGACAAGGCACTTGGTCCTAAAAACGGTATGATCAGAGTCACAGCATTACTGGAATTCGCTCGTACAGAAAAAACCGAGGAGTTGTTTGACTCAGAAGAGCCAGTTATCCGTAGCGAACAGGTTAGCGAAGAGAAATCCGGGTCAGAAATTGTTGGTGGTGTCCCCGGAGTACAATCAAACCTGCAAGGCAACACTAACCAGGCTGCAGGTGCAACGCCTCCATCGTCACGATCTCAAAAAACCACCAATTACGAGATCAGCAAAGTCGTCTCTAAAACCATCAATCCGGTAGGAACGGTAAAAAGGATCTCTGTTGCGGTGCTGGTAGCAGACAAAATTATTCCTGCTACAAAAGACAAACCTGAACAATCCAAGCCGCGAACAGAAAAAGATCTGCTGACTCTCGAAAAAATGATTGCTTCAGCACTTGGCTTGGACAAGGCAAGAGGTGACATAATTGAAGTCACCTCCATGCCCTTTACCGAACCGCCAAAACTTGATACCGCTGAAGGGATTGCGGCGGCTGATCTTTACCAGTACATGCCTTTTGTCCGCTATGGATTGCTGCTCATTGGTGGGCTGCTGGTTTACGTCCTGCTTGTACGGCCAATAATCAAAACCCTAAAAAGTGAAGTCACTCAACACAATAAAACCGTAGAAGAGATGGAAGCGGAAACGGTACAGGATAAAAAACAAGCTGAACAAAAGGAAATGGATGATTTAGTAATGAAAGATCCGGTTATGCGTATCCGCAAAAGCGTTGATGCCAATCCTGTCTTTAGCGCTCATATTCTCAAAAACTGGATGGAAGGATCTTGATTATTGGTTGCAGCTTGCTCAAAACAATATCCTGACTCTAACTGTATCCTTTTTCTCAATTTATTGTAGATTCGTAACATTTCCATCACTTGTTCCAAAAGGGCTCAGTTAAAACACAGGTGGAGATGTCTTTTTTATGGTACGAAGGCCGTGTATGCCCAGTGCAACAAAAAATGTCACGACGCCGTAGACCCAAGTTTTTACGACGCCACTAATTTATAACATGAACCTCATCCTGAGATTGTATGGCAGCAGCAGAGAAACAACTTGATGGTATTGGCAAGACAGCAATTTTACTGATGTGCCTTGGTGAAGAGACTGCCGCCAAACTCATGCGTGAACTCACCGATGAGGAAATATTTAAAATATCCAGATACATGGCCACGGTTGAACACATCCCGCAAAAGGTTAAACAGCGGGTTTTAGATGATTTTGAGCTGGCCGTGGAAAGCCAGGCAGGTGTCGTTGTTCGTGGTCAGGAGTTTGCAAAAAAATCCATTGCCGGGGCCGGTGACAATGACCGGGTCTCCAACCTCATGCGCCAGTTTGTTTCAGGAACCGAGGGGCGGCCGCTGGAAACCATATCAAAAATG
>JAUVLX010000133.1 GCA_030600525.1 Desulfobulbus sp.
AGAAGTTACCTATAGTTGCCGACTTAGGTAATCCACGAAGAGCATTGTGACTAGAAATATAAATACCATTGGCTAACCCCATCACCGCATAGAGCATAATAGGATCGGTTGCAGTGGTTATGCCAAACCCCTTATCAAGCAGCAGATTTTTGACAAGATAATCGAGTAGGGGAACGGAAAATCAAGTATAGAGCAGCGAGTCGGATAACCGACACCAACTGATAATAGAATTACAGGGAAGAAGAGGGGAGCGTCGCAGGCCACCTCCTCCGAGGACTGATTGAATGATATTGCGTGACCCGGTAATGGCAAACCAGATAAAAGCACCAAAATAAGCAAGCAGCCACCAATCTTTGGTGAGGCTGAAAGTCAAAAAAGCAGGAATAAAACCAAGAAGCACTTTGAGGGTATTTTTTAAGTTTGTATTTAAATATTTCCAGGGATTTCCCAGTCGCTCCTGCTGCGTGTTTGATGCATCCAGTTCAAATTCATCCTCCCCTGTCCTGCCAAGGCCCCCAAGGGTAACGATATTACCTGCTCGATTGGTGTGAACCTGAAAGCCATCAATGCTCCAATCGTCCCATTGTTGGCGATAGCTCTTATTAAAAACCGGCAAAATCCTGCCAAAACGAGCTTCTCTAGGGGCAGAAGAATCAAAATAGTTCCGGCTGTGTTTATTATGGGTCAACAGTGCACTTACAGGGATACACCGCCGGTGTTGCCCTGCCACGGTAGCCTGAGCCGCTTTCTTTCCCTTGGTGGGCAAGGTATCGGTTACAACCAGCCCCATCCCATAATGGTGTTCTCCCTGCCCTGTAGAGCCTGAACCGATTCGAGAACGTAGTGTCCGCTGCTTGTAATAGGAATGAAATTTTTCCAGATTGTAGAGAATATCGAGGAGTTCCTGCTTCCGTTGCTGCATCGATTGGAGCTCTAACGATTTTCCATCTGTTGTGCCCTTCTCCTCTTGAAGGATTTCCGCAGCCGTATTCGCGCGTAGCAATTGCTCTTCGTAATCCCAAATAATGGTACGGACTACCCGTTTCAGAGCAATTACATTATCATCATTAAGCGCTCTTTGCAGTTCACCGGTGAGCTTGTAATAGTGTTCCGGACTTTTCAGATCAACAGTTTCCCCCTCGCTTTTACTATGATCGGGAGGCCGACCTGACATCATGCCGTAGGTAGCATTTTTCAGATTATAGGCTTCAATATGGGTAATCATACCAGCCCCGGCATAAAGCAGTTCAAGGGTATCTTGAAGCGAGAGATTATTGATATTCAAAGTAAACTTTGAACTTGAATGCAATGATGTGAGTTGACTGAGCAGTGTATAGGGGCTGAGTCTTAGTTGCTCCGGAAGATCTGGACAATCCTGCGGGTGTGCCGGGTCATGAATTGTCGGGTTACGGGAAGAAAGGAGATATTTATCTGTAATTGTTTCAACGCGGATGTTTCGAAATTTTTTAAGACGGGTGTTGAGTTCTATTTTTTCTTCTTCACTGACACCTGGGGTGTTGAGCTTGCCTGATATTTCCGCTGATGCCAGTTGAATCTGTTGCACAAGACTGTTGTGGATGAATCGTGCCAAGTGCAATAAAGACGGTTGACCTGCCCCAACAAATGCCAGAAAATCCTCTTTATTGCATGGACCCAGTGACAATAATAATTCAGCATTGAGATCGTGCCGGTGATGAGTGTTAAATGCTTCAAGAACCTCAAAAACATATTTTTGCTGATAGAGAGAAACATCGCGCCCTTTTTTCATCAGCTGCTTTACGGCATCGTCTTCAAGAAACTTCAGTAGCGCACTGTTGTCCTGAAAGCCATGGGGCTCCCAGGTAAACCGAACATATTTATCCCGAAACCGTGCAGACATCTCAATCCCAACTTGGACATTAACGTCAAGAATCGCACTGGCCTCGATTAACTCCTCAACCACTTCAGGTCGAACATAATTATAATAAACAACGGTGAGATAGCGAATTCCTTTGATCCAGGCATCCATTACCAAATGGGTTGGTGATTTTCGTCCCTTGGTATTTGCATCATGAACATGATCATCAAAAGCTAGCTGATTCCATTCTTCAGGCATCTCAAGGAGATGGTATTTGGCGAGTTCGGATCGAACTTTTCTTGGATTTCCCATTGAAACCATTCGGAAATCATGAGCCAATTTCAGCTGGTACAATTCATTATCTTTGCTGCGCAGCAGTTCCTTCATGATTTGCAGCAGCACCCTGGCGGTGTTCTTGTGGTAAAAGGTCGTAGAGGTGAGAGACACTTCATCCCGGAGGGAATGCAAGGCGATGAGACGATCGCTTGCTTTCCCTGATTCAAATGAACCGAGCAGGCTCGCAATTGCATAGGCAATTCGCAGGCCTCTAGCAGCGGCCATTTCCTTTATTCCATGCGGATGCATGTGCTTACCGAGAAGTGAACGGAAAACCCGCGATTGAGGGCCTCGTTCAAGCACATCCCTGACGATTTGCAGGAGTTGATAGTCGTTCTTGTCAAAAAAAACTACTGGAGGTCTCTTTTGCATAGCGGGCTGTAAAAATCCCCTGTTTATTGAACCGAGCAGTCCAGATATTCATTGTGCACTAACGAGAGGAGGTCATCCATAAAAATGTGGCCTCTAAAACCCATCGTCTGCTTTGCACAAAACATGATTACAAAAAGATGAGTTCCATTGCCACTCGAACATCCTTTTCGATATCTTCGTAGAGGTCGCTGCAGTCCTCGGGAGTTAAGCCGGTACGTTCCCATGCTAATAGATCTACAGTCAATCCCGCCTCGTTAAACACACCTTCTCCTTCACTGGCTCTAGTCATCAACAAACCAATGTGGACAAGGGCCGTTTCAAGTGGGTATTGCTCTGCTTTACCCGGCTGGGCATGTAATTTGGTCGTTTCCTTGAGGCTTTCGGAAAGGTTCCACTGCTCCATGAGTAGCGCGCCAACTTCAGTATAGTCAAACCCAAGCAGTCTTTGTTCGACGTCGACAATGGTTTTATCAGAATGCTTAATTTCCTGCAGCGTCTTCCAATAAACATCAGGAATAGTTTGATAGATGATGAGGTGCCCGATATCGCAGAGGAGTCCGGCAACAAAAAGCCTTTCCTTATTGGGAAATCCGCATCGTATGGCTAAGTGCCTGCAGGTAACGGCACAGTAAACACTACGTCTCCAGAATTTACCCACATCCATCACATCTTTAGGAATCCCTTTAAACGCCTGCGCTATCGAGGTGGCCAAAACGATATCATGCACCTGCTGGGAACCAAGCAAAGTAATGGCACGACTAACAGTATCAATTTGTTGGCCGAAACCATGGAGAGAGCTGTTAACCATACGTAACAGTCGTAACGTCATCGCAGGATCATGACTGATTACAACGGCGACTTCTTCCATTGCATAATCAGGCTCGTCCAGAATAGCTTTCAGGCGTAGATAAACGTCGGGCAAAGAAAAAAGTTGTGCAGTTTTTATGACATCCGTCAGTGCTGTTTTCATTTTCTTCCGTGACATTTCTTTGAGTATCTTACAGAGAAGACAAGGTTAAAAATATTATCCCAATCCGTTACATGTCCCTTAATGTGGAGCGATTGTCACCATTTGCTGAGTAATGATCCGAGAAATCAACCTGCTCCCCAGAGTAATGAACTAAACAAAGGCCTTTATTATCCAGATATCAACCTCTTTCTCTATAAGATTCTCTGCTTTTTTCACGTTTCTGCCAAGGTATTTTACAGATTACTGTTTTATATAATGTGCCAGCGTTATATTATGCTCCTTGCTGAGACATATAAAAACCTGCTCCTGAATATTATTCAACTCTGTACGCCATTCTCCTTTTTCGAAACGACGTAGCTCTTCTGGAGGGAAATACCGCGTATACTAACCCTCCAGTTTACCCGAGGCAAGATTTCTCAAGGCTATTTTACAGGAAGTAACACCCTCCATGAAAAAAACAAAAAACTACGGTTTAGTCTACTCAACCGATAAAGGACGCATCTGCCCCCAATGCGGACACCCAGTTAAGCAATGCTGCTGCAGCAAGCAAAACAATTCGCAACCAGGTGACGGTGACGGTCAGGTTCGAGTAAGCAGGCAGACAAAGGGGCGCAAGGGAGCCGGGGTCAGCGTCGTCAGTGGTATTGCCTTAGATGATGCTGCTCTGAAAAAACTGGCCAAACAACTCAAACAAAAATGCGGCTCTGGCGGGACTGCGAAAAACGGCACCATCGAAATCCAGGGAGACCACCGCCAGACACTGGTTGATGCTTTGGTAAAACTCGGCTACAAGGCAAAATTGGCTGGCGGATAAGCAATCAAGCCTTTAACTCTTCAGCAGCACTCCACGGAGTCTGCGCTTACCTCTGCGCACGATCAGGCAGGAAAACATACCATTACTATAGTTATCCAGCCTGCGTGTACGCATCTAGAGCACTGCTGAGCAGTTACAGATCGAGGGTAAGGCGAGGTTATTTGTTATTTGCTAAATAGTTACTCAATCCCGTTCCTCTGGCGGACTGACATGACCATATGCAGCTGCAGTAACCGACTCCAGAACATTGGAACCGGGTGTTTTCCACAGTAACTGCAAGGTGGCGGTACCTTTTCGTTGAAAATATTCAATCACCACCGGATACCAACCTGGATTTTTGATCACAATCTGCGCCATCTCTGTCAGTCGATCCGAATGTTGTTTGGGATCACTGAGAACCTGCACTCCGTCAATCCGCATAATGATTCCATCATTAGACATGGCCTGCAAGGTATACTCCCCTTGCTCTTCAAACAACAGGTAGCCCTGTAAACGCATGCCGACCCCTTGCTTGGTGCCGCTGCCAAAAACCTCTCCCTTACCAAATTCATGATTAAGTTCAAGGACAGCTTCACCACGAAAAGAATGATATTGGGGGGAAGTCCCTTGCGGCAGGTCTTTGAGATCACGTTTAAAAAAATCCAGGTAATAGAGAGAGGCCAGGCCTGGCACAATTCTCTCTGCTACCTTTGGGTCAGGGGTTATATCTGTAATTTTCACCAATCTTTCTGGTGATACTGTACCTGCAGCAAAACTGTTTTGAGCAAAAAACAGGCACAAAACAATGAGCCAGCTACTGATAATGTTCCTCTTCTTGCCTGCATTTAACATCAGGTTTACCTCTCTTCGTCTACTTGACTCACTTCCCCGGTATCTTGATTTTTCAAAGATGCCTGGACAATTTTAATCTCTCCATAGCTGACGTCACCGCCCAAGATCTCTTTAACTTCTCGAAACGACTTTCCACCTTCCTGCTGCAGTACCTTTTCTATCTGCTCACGCTTATTATCTGCAACCAATCTGCTGACTGCAATCTTTCCCTCTGTCACCCAAAAAGCCAAGTGGCCTTCTATGGTTGATCTGGTCAGAGAGCGCTTCTCGGCAATTTCCCCAATCGTTAACCCTTGCTCAAAAAGAGACAAAGTCTGGTCTTTGGTCTTGCCCGACGGCTTATCGATTTCCATTGGCTGCGGCTTTACAGGGAGTACAACCTCGTTAATATCATGCTCCTTACGATAGTCATCAATCAACGTTACCAGTTCTTCGCCGTATCGCTCTGCTAACTTGTTACCAATCCCTTTAATTGCCTTCAAATCCGTGATGATGATCGGTAAATAGACGGCTATCTGCACCAGGGTCTTCTGGTGCAGTACCTGGTAGGCCGCTACCCCCTCTTCTGCTGCCTTTTGGGTTCGCCACTGCTTGAGTTTTTCAAACAGCTTTGGGTGGGCCACATCATTTTCCAAATACAGAGATGAGTCCTTCTGCTTTTTTTGAGGGGGTGCTTCAACAGCAGCAGCGGAGATACTTCGCAGGTATTGCTGTGGAGAGAAACCATCTTTGCAGGATTGTACGGCTGCCAGCTTTTCGGCCCCGATGCTGTGCAATCGTTTCAAAATATTAGTTACAGTTTTACGTATTTCTTTATTATCGGTCTCTATACTCACCTGTTGAAAAGGGGTAATGAACAGCATTACAAGTTTTTCATCAAAATAGCCTGACGCCTTGTTGAGTCTCTCCAGAATAACCGGATCCTGTTCCGGGAGGTTATTCTCCTGAAAAAAGCCTTCCAACTGACGTTGAAAATTATCGCCAACAGAACATATTTCATCCCATATAGGATGACACATTCCCAGCACGTCTTCGACACCGATCACGACTAGGCTAGTTCGAAATTTACCTAAAGTACTGACAAAACGATGCAACACAGAGCGCAGAGGTTTAAAATTAAAACACTCCAACAGTAGCCGCTGTTGATACCTGTTTTGTTCAACCTTCAACTGCTGTTGAGTAGGCTGCTCTTCCTGTGCCTGCCGGACAAAATTCAATACTGCGGCATCGGTTTGTATACTTTTACCAGCAATGGGAGAGCTGAGAACCACGCCTTCCAGGGTGCGACAACGGCTCAACGCCACATACACCTGACCATGGGTGAAGGCCGCCTGAGCATCGATAATTGCTCTTTCAAAGGTGAGCCCCTGACTCTTATGGATGGTAATTGCCCAGGCGAGCCGCAACGGGTGCTGGCTGAATGAGCCTTTCTTTTTCTCCCGGACCTCACCCTCCTCCACATCCAGAATGTATTCAATATTTTCCCAAACTGAAGGCTTGATAACAATGGGGTACGCATCACCAGGGCACTGCACCGTTATTTCATCGTTATTCATTGCTACAATGCGCCCGATTTTCCCATTATAAAAACGCTTTTCAGGCGTTGGGTCGTTCCGAATAAACATCACCTGGGCATCACTCTTCAAATCCAGAGTTGCAGCCGTAGGGAAGGAGTGTTCTGGAAACTCTCCATCGATTTCCGCCCTAAAAGAGTACGCTTTACCGGATAATGCCTCCAGTCGTGCTTCATTGATGAGATCAGCCTGTCTATTATGGGTGCAGAGGGTAATATAGCCGCTGGTGTCTGCTGTCTGGAAATCAGGCTGGTAACGTTTATTCAAATCCTCCTGTGCTGCTGGATCGAGATTGTTGTCACGGACCTTATTCAGCAACTCAATAAAATGGTCATCAGACTGGCGGTATATTTTCTTCAATTCAATGGTGAACATCCGGGTGGAGCGGAGACTGTTGCTGCTGAAAAAGTAAGGCGATTCATAAAATTGATTAAGGATGGAGCGATCACTCTCCTTGACCACCGGAGCTAATTGCTGCAGATCACCTATCACCAGTAACTGCACGCCGCCAAAGGGTGCTTCGTTACGACGGTAACGTCGCAATACAGCATCTACAGCATCCAGCATGTCTGCCCGCACCATGCTTATCTCATCGATAATCAGCAGGTCAAGACTCTTGATGATATTCTGTTTTTCTCTACTAAACCTGTGCCTGTTGCTCTGATTGTACCCTTCGCTGTCAGGCACGTAAGGCCCAAATGGAATCTGAAAAAATGAGTGCAGTGTGACCCCGCCGGCATTGATTGCCGCCACTCCCGTCGGTGCCGTAACAACCAGCCTTTTCGGGCAGTTTTGCTTGATATTTTTTAAAAAAGTTGTCTTGCCTGTTCCGGCCTTACCGGTCAAAAAAAGGTTGGAGCCTGTAGACTGGACAAAGGCACTGGCAAGCTCCAGCTCCGAATTACCACTTTTCATATTTTTAAATTATCTCCACTTTTACTGCTATGGTTCCATTAAGCATGCGTGCAATCTCTTTCCCCGGACAAAAAACTTCTTTCGTTTTGGTGTAGTTAGTTAATGCTTAAAAGCCAGGCTAGCCCCGATTTCTCATGAACATTGTGTCAATTTGTTCAATTGCAAACAATTCCATTATGTTGAATGAAAATACACTACCCAAATTTGCCCAATATTCACCAAATGTCAGTCCATCCGGCATCATTTTCTTCAGTATTTTGGCAATGAATATAGGCTACTATAATTCATAACCAAAAACTTTGAACCTGATGCCGCCTGAACTGATGACAAATTCGGACTAGCCACTCTGGTTATCAGGAAACAATCAAAACCGTGGCACCACATTTTTTAAACAGAAAAAAAATACTTTACTGCTCGGTTCACAATGAATAAATAGGGGGAGAACCGCAATTAAATTAAATATCCCGATTAAGCAGGCACTCCATACAATACATAATGTGCCGGACTTTTCTTTACTCTATTTACATTTAAACACAGTCAGTCGCTAATCGCGCCTGAAAAGGACACCAGATCATGGGATCACTCGTTACACAGCTTTATAGACAAATAGATACCACCTTTGCCCACTGTTATAACGTGGAATCCACCCGCCCGATGTCTGATGACGAGTTGCACAAGCTGCGTCTGATTCTCGCTGATGGCTTTCTCATCGAGACAGTCTCTCTTGAGCCAGTACTCAAAGGGGACAGGGTTGTTGAAATCGGTCCCCGGCTTAACTTTGCTACTGCCTGGTCGTCAAATATGGTTTCCATATGCCAGGCGGTTGATCTGAAATGTGTTACCAGGGTAGAGCGCTCCAGACGTTATGTAGTTCCGAAAGGAGAGAATAAACAGCAATTTATTGACGATAACCATGACCGTATGACCGAATGTGTCTACAGCGAGCCACTCACTACCTTTGAAACAGGGATCACGCCCGAGCCTGTGTATGAGATAGACCTGAAAAGCAAAGGCCCCGACGGACTGCTTGAAATACCAGGTATCTCTATGGATGAATGGGACCGTAACTTTTACTATGACTATTTTGTCACTAAACATGACCGCAACCCGACCATTGTTGAAATAATGGACCTCAACAATGCCAACTCTGAGCATTCACGACACGGTTTTTTCAGGGGCAAGCAGATTATTGACGGCGTTGAAGAAGACAAAACACTTTTTGACATGGTCACCGACACCCTGGAAGCCAATCCCAAGGGCAGCATTATTGCTTTTAAGGACAATTCCAGTGTTATTACCGGCCATCCTGTCAAGACACT
>JAUVLX010000182.1 GCA_030600525.1 Desulfobulbus sp.
GCTTTACGAAAAGGGTCTTTTACCCGCACAGCAGTATACAACCATACAGTTTACCATTCCATATTGTACTATGAACATCTTTCCCTGCTTGGGCATATACATATGATCGTCCCTCAGGGGGGGAAACCATATTCTAACGTAATGTCCACCAATTCAAACCTCTTCGTATTTGTATCCGATCCCGTACACAGAGTGGATCAATTCTACCCCAGGTTGTATGTTGGTAATTTTTAAACGAAGCTTCTTGATATGGCTGTCTATTGTCCTGTCGTTCACAATTCGCCGATCTGGATAGATGGTATCAATAAGCTGATCCCTGGAGAAAATTCTTCCAGGCTGGGCATACAGAGTGACAAACAATTGGAATTCCACAGCTGTCAGATTAAGATTTCTCTCTTTTAGCAACACCTTATAGCCAGCCTCGTCAATTGTCACCTGATTGGTTGACCTGTCATGTTCTCCATTTTCGGTTCGCCTGAGTACCGCTTTAACTCGGGCAACCACCTCCCGTGGGCTGTACGGTTTGCAGACATAGTCATCCGCTCCAAGCTCGAGACCGAGCAAACGATCCACCTCGTCGATCCTGGCAGTCGTCATAATAATAGGTACTTTGGAAAAGGTTCGTAACTCTTTACACACGGAAACCCCATCCAACCCCGGCAACATGATATCAAGCAGAATAAGGGCGGGATTATACCGTCGAACCCAGGTAACTACCTCCAGACCATTAGCAATGATGTGTGGGGTATAATTTGATGCCTTTAGATAATCATAAAGCAGCTCAGCGACTGAAGGTTCATCTTCGACTATCAAAATCCTTGTATTCATGATAATTCCCCCAAAACCGGTAACGTAACCTGCACCCATAGGCCTCCGCTGGGTGAATGGTTAGCAGTGACAGTTCCATTATGGGCTGTCACAATCTGCTGACAGATGGCAAGGCCAAGTCCGGCCCCTCCAAGGGATCTGTTCCTGCTTTGTTCAACCCTAAATAAACGGTTAAAAAGTTGTGGCAGGGCCTCGTCAGGAACCCCTGGTGCCGTATCCATAATGTCCATCTGTACCTTTAAACCACCACTTTTGAGGGAAATTTCTATGGCTCCCCCCTGTTCCGTATACGTAATACTGTTGCCTAATAAATTATTGATGAGTTGCTGGAGGCGTTGCTTATCACCGGAAATCATGATCGGTTCCTGTTCCGTTTTAAGGAGCAGGCTGAGGTTAGCTTTTCCGGCATCATTTTGTCTGGCCTGGACTTCATCTACAAGTAACGCACGAAAATCTATATTTTCTTGATAAAACGAAAGTACTCCTAATTCTGAACGAGACAAGTCGTAAAGATCTTCTACAAGCCGGTTTAGTCTGGATACTCCTTGGTGCAAATTTGAAAAAGTCCGTTGGTCAGGTTGACGAATTCCATCCTGAACTGCCTCTATTTCACCTTGGAGACTGGTCAGGGGGGTGCGGAGCTCATGGGCAATATCGCTGATCCATTGTTTGCGCTGGGTTTCATTGTTGCCTAGGGTCTCTGCCAGGGTGTTAAAATCTCGTGAAAGCGCACCGAGTTCATCCTTTGAGGTAACTTGCACACGGGTAGAATAATCACCGCTGATCAGTCGCTTGGCAGCTTCCGATAGTCGACGTACTGGCTTGGTCAATTGGAAGGCAAGAGGGAGAGACAAGCCTATTGAAATAAGGATCGCGGCAATACCTACCAGTACAATTATCATTTTTTGTTTTTTTACAAAAAGCAGCTGGTGGCTGTCTTGGAGAACCTCTGGGGGGTAAAGGCCGATGGCACCGATTTCCTGATTTTGAAAGGAAAGCATTCGCAGGCGTGGTAAAGCATCTCCCCTTTGACTACCGAAAAACGGAAGCCCGAATTCATCCAATATTAATGTGCGCTCCAACGGATGGGAGGGGCGTTTTTTGTCTTTTGGGGGGTCTTTTTCGCCAATCCATTCTGGTAATTCCTTGTCGTGAATTTTTTTCTGTACATAGCGTTTCTTTCTGCCCTCAGGGAGCGTTTGAGCAAAAATGGTAAAAAGTTCGTATCGATTATCTTTTAAATTTTCCCAACTTTTATGCTCTGCATAATATGCCTCTAGCTCAGTGGCTATCAGCTCCATCTCTTCCTGTTCCTGCGTGTCAATATATTCAAGGAAGCCTCTGTCAAAACTCCACTGAGTAACCACCCCCATGTACCCTATTACTAATGCTGCCGTAGCAAGCATGAACATGAAAAGTTTGTATTGAATGGTAATTTTCATATTTGAAGAATTCTCCCTGGTGTGACCTGGACTTGCATTCCGTTTTTTGATTTTTAAACGAAGGATGGCCAATATGCACAAAATTTCTCCATTTACACATTGTTTCCTCATTTCTTACCAATTGTAAGAGTATTTTTGCTGCATCACTTTTTCAGCAACGTATCAACATCATAACGGCTACCCAAAATATGAACACAACAAGAAGCACAAAACTCCATCTGGCAACAGGCATGCTCACGGTATTGCTGATAACAGGATGTAGCACCAAGCAGGTACCTGTATCAGTGCCGGTTGCACTGCCGTCCTCTTTTTCTATGTCAGGTACAGTGGAGCAAGCACCATCGTGGTGGTTATCATTCAATGATCCTATGCTTAACGAGCTGGTTGGGCAGGCCCTTGGCAATAATTTTTCTTTAATGAGCAGTTGGGACAGGCTTAGCCAGGCAAGAGCTGTCTACAGGAAAACCAGTGCTGACCTGTTTCCCACTCTTGATGGAGAAGCAAGTGGTTCCCATCGCGCGGCTGAAAGTGATGACACCACTGTTAAGACCGACCAGCTCGCCCTCGGCCTTTCGGCCCAGTACGAACTCGACTTATGGGGGAGGATCGGCTCGACTACTGATGCATCACTGCTCGATATGCAAGCCACCGAAGCTGATCTAGACGCAGCAGCAATGACCTTAACGGCAGAGGTGGCAACCACATGGTACCAGCTGGTTGAACAGACATGCGCCATCCGTTTGTTAGAAAAACAAATAGAAACCAACATGAAGGGACTGGAGATCGTTACCGCTCAGTTCAAGACCGGTCAGGTCTCCATAGCGGATGTGCTGCAGCAACGCCAGTTAGTGGAATCAAAAACCGGTGAAAAAATACAAAAAGAGGCTGAACGTAAGCAACTTGAACACCAATTAACCATACTTCTTGGGTTGGTTCCCGGAGCGAAATCCTATGAAATACCTTCAGAGTTGACCCTGCTGCCTGCACTTCCCGAGACAGGAATACCAACAGAATTGATTCGCCAACGTCCGGATATACGCAGTGCATTTCTGGCAGTAGAAGCAGCCGACAAAAGGGTAGCAGCTGCAATTGCAGATAGATTTCCTGCACTCAGGTTTACCGTTTCCTTGGAGACATCTGGCAATTATGGCGGTGATATTTTTAGCAACTATATAGCCTCTTTTGCTTCAAGCCTGGTTGGTCCTCTTTTTGATGGGGGGAAGCGTAAGGCAGAAGTAGAGAGGACAAAAGCAGTAGCAGCCGAACAACTCCATGATTATGCCCAAGCCATACTTGTTGCTGCAGGTGAGGTGGAAGATGCGCTGATCCAGGAAAAACAACAACTTCAATATATTAATAGCCTGAAGCTGCAACTCGATCTCGCAACACAAAGTATGGGCCAGGTGAAGGAACGTTATCTGAAAGGCGTTGAAAATTACCAACGGGTTCTCTCAGCTTTGACATCATTACAGGCATTGCAGCAAAGCGAACTCACCGCTCAAACAAATATTCTGGTCAATCGAGTTCAGCTATGCCGCTCCCTTGGCAGTGGTTGGGATTATAGCGGGAACCTTCGGCATATCTAGTCTGAAACGTAATAAAATATATGAGCACTGCTATAGAGGAGCACTATGAACACCAACCAATCTAGTATTTTGGAAAAACGACAATCGCACTCCTGTCCACCAGCGCCGGATGTGGAAAAAAACAAATTTTCTTTCATCATTTGGAGCGTTTTGTTTCCGGTTACAGTCCTTTTCGTCGGAGGTTTAATCACTCTTCACTTGCTTGGATCCGGTCCCCAGGCCAAACCGATGCCTAAGGTGAAAAATGTTGTTCTGGTGGAAACAATTCCTGCTTTGTATGGCACCTCTCCAACCGTTATTAATGCCATGGGGGTGGTTAAAGCTGCTCAAACCATAGAACTCAAGCCTCAGGTAAGCGGAGAGGTAACTGCAATAAGCGATCAACTTATCCCTGGTGGTAACTTCACCAAAGGGAACACCTTGCTCCAAATTAACCCCAAGGACTATCAACTGCTTATGCGGCAGCAGGCAAGTCAAGTGGCGCAGGCAAAAAATAATATTGAACTTGAAAAGGGCAATCAAATGGTGGCACAACGGGAGCTTGACCTCCTGGGAGAACAGGTGTCTGAGTTTGAAAAAGGGTTGATGCTGCGCCAGCCGCAATTACATAGTCTTGAAAATGATTTGGAAGTTGCCGAGGCGCAATATGAGCAGGCCCAACTCGACCTTGAACGAACCAAAATTCTGGCACCGTTTAATGGTATGATCCAAAGCCGCGATGTAAATATCGGTACCTGGGTATCTTCGTCTTCTTCGCTAGCCACTCTTATTGGTACTGATAGGTATTGGGTGGAAGTCTCTGTCCCGGAAGACCAGCTACAGTGGATATCCGTGCCAGATAATGAGGGGAAACAAGGTGCAGTAGTGAAAATTTATAATCCTGCGGCCTGGGGTTATGAGAATTTTCGGCAAGGTCAGGTTATCCAGCTTTTGCCTTCCCTAGAGAGCCAGGGGCGCATGGCAAGATTGCTTATTGCTGTGAATGATCCCATGTCCATCGATTCAGGTAATTTTGATAAACCGAAGGTGCTTATTGATTCGTTTGTGCGGGTAGCGATTGCAGGGGTTCCTGTTTCACATTCATTTGAAATTTCAAGAGAATTCTTACGTAACGGGAAAGAGCTGTGGGTGTTGAAAAATGATGGAACCCTGGATGTCCGTGACGTGACCATTGCCTTTAAAAACCAGGAAAACGTGTTGATTACTGCAGGCATAGATGAGAAAGAAGAGCTGATCGTATCCAGCCTTTCTACACCCGTGCCCGGCATGTTACTACGCCGTTCCAATACTGTAGCATCAGGGATGGTAGGTGACAATGAGACGAGTAATCAATATGTCCAATACGATAATGAGAAAAAATGATGAAAGCAAAAAACATATCATCTCAAGGGCCAATCGCATGGATGGTCAACAATGGCGTGACTCCCAATCTGTTGATGATATTTTTGATTATCGGCGGTTTCCTTATTTCTTTCAATATTAAGAAAGAGGTCTTTCCTGATTTTGAATTGGATAATGTGACCATCAGTGTTGCTTATTCAGGGGCAAGCCCAGAGGAGGTAGAGCAGGGGATTTTGTTGGTCGTAGAAGAGGCGGTTCAATCGATTGAAGGGGTAAAAGAGATAACAGCCAAGGCAACCGAAGGCTCCGGAACAGTAACAGCAGAACTGTTGGATGGTGTTGATCAGCAAAAGGTTCTCCAGGAAATTAAACAGGAAATAGACAGGATCACCACCTTTCCCGATGAATCCGAAGAACCTGTTGTGTCCTTAAGTTCCCGAAAGCGTGAAGTATTGCAGTTGAGCCTTTATGGAAAGGTATCGGAGGCAATTTTAAGAGAATTGAGCGAACAGGTGCGTGATCGGCTTTTGCTCCAACAGCAAATTTCTCAGGTAAGCATTGTTGGGGCAAGGGATTATGAGATCCAGGTGGAAATCAGCCAGGACCAATTGCGTGCCCATAACTTGACTCTAGCTTCGGTGGCTGAAACAATCAAGAAGGCTTCTATTGAACTTCCTGGAGGAGAAATTGAAACCACGAGCGGTGATATTCTGCTCAGAGTAAAAGAGCGAAATGACTGGGCGGAAGAATTCAGCAGGATTCCTGTAGTCACAGGTATGAACGGCACCGTGCTGTATCTTGAAGATATTGCAACGGTTAAGGAGGGTTTTGAAGAATCGGATAAAGTAGTCACCTTTAACGGCAACCCAACTATTGCTCTGGACGTATACAGGGTAGGGGACCAGACACCACTTGGTGTTGCTGCGGCGGTGCGAACTGCAATGGCTGGAATAGAGGCTGATCTCCCTTCAGGTATCCAGTGGGAAATAAACAGAGACATGTCCAAAGTGTATCAGCAACGGCTTGAGCTGTTACTTAAAAATGCCTTTATCGGGTTACTGCTGGTGTTGGTGCTGCTTGGTCTTTTCCTGGATTTCAAACTTGCCTTCTGGGTGACCATGGGCATCCCTGTCTCTTTTCTTGGCGGCATGCTTTTTCTTCCCCTGTTTGACGTGTCCATCAACATGATCTCCATGTTTGCCTTTATTGTGGCTTTGGGGATAGTGGTTGATGATGCCATTATAGCCGGAGAAAATATTTATGAATACCGACAGCAGAACATGGGATTTGTACAGGCGGCCATTCAAGGCGCAAAAGATGTCGCCATACCCATTACGTTCAGTATCTTTACCAATATCGCAGCCTTTCTTCCAATGCTGTTTGTTCCAGGGGTTATGGGTAAAATATGGAAGGTTATACCTATCGTTGTGGTGATGGTATTTATTGTTTCCTGGGTAGAGGCAATTTTTATTCTTCCTGCCCATCTTGCCCACACAAAGACCGGGGCCGGTAATATTGTCACGAAAACGCTGTACAGGTGGCAGCAGAAATTCAGTAAAGGGTTACTTTGGTTTATTGACAGGGCATACGGGCCAGCTCTCCATTTTTTTCTGCACAGAAGATATCTGTCGGTTGCCACGGGTATAGCCGTTTTGGTTATTGTACTTGGGTATGTCCTTAGCGGCAGGGTTGGTATCATCCTCATGCCAAGAGTTGAGTCAGACTATGCCATTGTTACGGCCACCTTGCCCTATGG
>JAUVLX010000352.1 GCA_030600525.1 Desulfobulbus sp.
TCCCATGGTGTAATAACCATCTAAAGGCTCGTTGGAGACTACAACGTTGATAGGTCGGGTGTGGAAGTGTAGCAATACATGGAGCTAACCGATACTAATTAGCCGTGCGGCTTAACCATATCCTTTTGTAAACGAAGTTTACCCTACTATTTTAATTGTTAAGAGTTTATATATTTTTCGGTGACCATAGCGAAGAGGCTCCACCCGTTCCCATTCCGAACACGGTAGTTAAGCTCTTCAGCGCCGATGGTACTGCATGGGTGACTATGTGGGAGAGTAGGTCGTCGCCGGCCCTTTTTTATATATAAAAAAGCCCTTAATACGTTTACGTATTAAGGGCTTTTTTTGTGTGAAGCAGGTCAATCTATTTATTCCCTTTCTACCCCTTAATCATCTTGAGCGTGTACATATCTGTTAGTATCGGACCCGCGTCAGTGCGGTAGGCATACTCGATATATTTAGGATCAAAAACACGACTGCCAAGGTAAAATTTCTTTGCCTCTTTCTTCCTTTCTTCATGCGAAGATAACAGCAGGTACAAACTTGGTACTGAACCATTGTGCAAGAAAGGCGCGGTGGCCCAAACTCCGTTCAAGGGGCGCGCTTTATAAACTGGTAGGTCGTTTATGGTTGCCCGGATTTCATTAGGGCGAAAGCCATCGAGCTTGATACCGTCAGCATGCGAGCTATTATGTTTCTCGTATCAATAGTCCTTGTCTTTTCCAACCACCTCGCCCAACGCAACTCGCAAAATTGTTGCGAGCCATGCCTTCCTGAGTTGCCGGTCGGGCAGGTGGTGGTGGACAGGCTACCGGATAAAACTCCACCGTTACAGGAGAATGCTCATCCATCACCGCTGGCAAGGTTGATCCATACCCCGCTAACGGAAAAACCAACCGGTAAGTTGGCAAGTTTGCCGGGGGCTAGTCAAAAAGGGACAGGTGCGGCTGCTCCAGCGAGATTAACCATTTATAAGGGATGCCAACCGTGGTAGCCGATTTTGATCGGCATGATGGAACTAGTGTCGCACATCGTTTGCCCACCCCTGATCTGCCCACGTATTTTGCATATCTTTGTTTTGTGGTGGCAGGCTGACACATCTTCCCATGATTGAAACAGCAAGGAGCAACTCAAAAATTTCGTTTTGTGGATCATTCTTTTCCTCCATTTCCCAGAATATTTCAGCCGTTGAGCAGGACAGGTAACTGGTCTGTTGTTCGGTCAGCATCCCCCTGAACTCTACTTATAACGGAAGTTACCTGCTAGATCAGCAACTGCCGATACCTCATGACATAAAGTTGAACTGTGCAGGTTTTGCGCCACTGAGGTGGTTAGATGTAATATGTTGTAACTGTTTGATGGAGTCTGATTTCTGCTTGTGGGTAATATAGACAGAAAAACGAGTGGTACACTTGGAGCAGGTATGGTGGTGGTTTTCAACCAGGAACCAGTTTTTCTTACCAGATACTATGAAAGAGGACCTATCGTAACCAATATGCCTTGTCGTTTGAGTTCGTCACCTGCAGCAAACTCGGCAAGTGCAATGGTGTTGACATCCTGTTGGCCCTTCTTTTCCATGAGAACGTTCATCCAGTTTAGGTTCAGTGAGAGTTTTTCGATTGATATGGCCTTTGTAGGATTTTTAAACGTATCAATAAGGTGTTGCAGTGATTTTTCCGGTATGCCGATATGCTTTTTTTTCTCTTCAATGGCGTGAGCGGTTTGCGCAAGCAGCTTTTTTATATCCTCTATTTTTTTGCGAGCCTCATAGCTGGGAGGAGCCAGGTTGCCAAACGCGCGGTTTTTACCTTTAAGCATACGTTTCATGGAATCCAGATGTGCCTTGCGTTCTCTTAATTCTGCCAGCTCTTCACGTAGGGAATTGATCGTTTCCATTGCTGTGGCGGCAAGGATTTCCAGTACTTTTTCTTCTAGCAGTGCCAAGGTGGTTTCCAGGCGATTGGAAGGAGCAACAAGTAGGTGATCGTAAAAGTTAATGGTCTGCATCGCCGCATCACGAAGAATCATTTCTCCGTGCCGCTCATGGCCAAAGGTGGTTTTTGTCTCTCTGGACATGGTTAGTAAGGCAATGATGTCTGCATTTTTATGCAGCTGTTTTTTTTCGCCTGCTGGTATGCGTTGCAGGGTCTCTTGAATGTGATCAGGAGATCTGAAAATAGCTCTAAGAAAAGGATCAGTATGATAGTTGCGGCTGTTCAGACAGATGGGGCCAGGAAGAGCGGCAACAAGTCTGCTGCTGTATTCCATGGCTTGTTCTATTACTGGTAATGCAGTTTTTTTATACTGGGGTGCCAGTCGGATTTTGGAGTCAGCAATATCGATTGCAGCTTCAAGGGCTTGGTGGACGGCAACACGGTGTGTCTGCTTTAAGCGCAAGGTCTTGAATTGGTCTTCCACCCATGAAAGAACGGGTATCCTGGAGGTCGATCTCGCAGTTTTCATCATTGTATCGGCAACTTGTGTGGATGACAAAGAGCAGGCAATGGAGAAAAGCTCAGTAATAGATGCAACTATATAGCTACTTTAAAACAGATTACATTCTATGCCAGTCAGTTCTTAAAAATAATGATAGTTTTCAGCTTTTGGTTATAGCCACCAAGCTGGTAGCTTGCAGGGTGCAAGCAAGTGCAATGCTCACGTGCTTTCAGAACCGGCCGACAGCGATGGCCCAGTCGGAACGGTACGGTGCTGTCCAGGTATGCTTTGCTGCTGACAGTACCCCAAGGTTAATTTCTTTATACTTTGCAGTCAGATCCACGGCCACGGCCGCTTGACTTGCTACCATATGGGAAAGGTCCATGTGTATGGACAGGGTATTTTCACCGTAAAAGACATATTTGGTGTGCTGCCTGTCTCTGAGGCAATAGCCGTTTGTGAGGCTGTTTGCGGTGGTCATGCCCAGAACGAACCTGCTGTTTTTATGCCAGAATGTGTAATGGGTTCTTAGTTGCTCTTCGTTTGGATAAGGGTGCGGACTGGAATCGTAAAAACCGAAAAAACCGCCCATGCCGCTAGCCATGGTCTGCCACCAGAGCAGTCTGCGGGTGCCTTTCATATCAAGTTTGAACTCCGGCCGCTTATAGCTGTGGCGTTCTTCGTAGAGATGGGGGTATTGTGTATCGGAACGAAGATCGTCTGTTATCTCATTGAAATTTTGCGGGCCATGGGCAGTGGTGCTGATTGCATCGCCGCCAAAAGAACCGTAGGCAATGATGGTTGCAGGGGTGCTGGTTATTTTCCACCCTCTTGCTGACAGCAGGTGCT
>JAUVLX010000356.1 GCA_030600525.1 Desulfobulbus sp.
TCGGGAACAAAAAGATGGCGCGGTACTGAGGACATGGCCCGAAGTATCTCCAGGTCAACAATCCCCCGGTCCTTGATCTGCCTGTCCACCATTTGCCGGCGTTTTTTTACAAACTTGTCTGCGTCATCAGCCCATGCAGCAGGAAGACCACCTGCAACGGCAACGCAAAGTAGTATTGCAAGAAGCAGCGCACCTGCCCGCGGTCCGCAAGAGAAAAACCGCCCTGAATTGTTGTTTTGTACTGTCACCCGTTTCTTGGCTGCCATGAGCGTCTCCTCCCTGCCGGTAAAAATCGATACCTTAACATCAAGCCTTGATGACATTACCTCTCTTATAATTATACTCTCTTAAACCCTGACTACTAACGAAAAATAGTAAGCGTTCACCAGCACCCCACGGAGTCTGCGCTTACCTCTGCACACGATTAGTATACGTAAGGTGGATGCGCTTCGCTTATCCACCCACAACTGAGGCACCGCTAAACGCTTACGTTAACACCGTTGGTGGTTTAAAAACTGAGTATTTTCGTTAAACCATGGCCCCTGGTGAACGGTTACCCCTGCATCGTATCGCAAAAAAATCAGCTTTTAAAAAACTTCTCACTTTGCCCGTTGCTGCATCAGGCAACTCGACTCCCTGGAGCTATTGTACCCGCAATTGTAGACAATACCAACTTTTCAGATCCGTCTTCAAACTTCTCTTTTGCAGCCAGCACCATGCCCTGGGATAATACCCCCCGTAGCTTGACAGGTTTCAGATTGGCTACAATAATGACCTGTTTACCGATAAGCTCTTCCGGGCTGTAGTGCTCGGCAATGCCGGCGACAATAGTACGTTCTTCCGGGGCTAACACGGTGAGTTTCAGCAGTCGATCCGCCTTGGCAATTGTATCTACCGCAGTTATTTCTGCAACCCGCAACTCAAACTTACCAAACTGATCAAAGGTGACCAATCCATCTTCGGTTATTTGCGGTTCTTCTTTCTTTTTCCCTTTCCCTTTTTTTGACTTCTCGGGCTGCGCTTGTTTCTGCTGTTCTTTTTTCTTCTCTATGCGTGGAAACAGCTGTTTCGGAGATGAAATGGCAGTTCCGACTTCAATTCCTCCCCATTTCCCAGCCTCAGGTAAACGGGCTTCCAGGAAGGCTTCACTAAGGCCAAGTGCTGCTGCCATTTTCCCGGTCGCATCAGGCATAATTGGCCGTAATACCAAGGTAATTATTCGCAATGACTCAGCCAGCGAATAAAGCACATTGTCTAACCGCTTTGCCATGGCCTCATCTTTTGCAAGCTCCCAAGGGGCATTGGTCACAATATAGCGGTTCAGCAACCCAATTACTCCCCATACTACCTGCAGGGCCTTATGGAAATTAAACTGCTGCATATGCTGCTCATAGGCAACAAGCATCTTTTCTACAGCCAGCATAAGCTCTCGATCACTTTCGCTTTCCGGGTCCTGATCCGGCGGTGGTACCTTGCCGTCAGCATACTTGACGATCATCGTCAGTGAACGCGAAAACAAGTTACCAAGATCATTGGCAAGATCAGAATTCTGTCTCGCAACAATAGAATCGGTTGAAAACGATGAATCCAGACCGAAACTCATCTCGCGAAGCACAAAGTATCGAACCGTATCCACACCGTATGCATCAATAAGATCTTGAGGTCGCACCACATTGCCTATGGACTTAGACATTTTAGTCTCATCCACATTCCAATACCCATGAACATGCAGCCGTTTATAGGCAGGCAATCCCATGGCTTTTATCATTGTCGGCCAGTAGATCGCATGGGGTTTAAGAATATCCTTAGCAATCACATGTTCTGCCACAGACCAATATTTTTCAAAATCAGGGCCATTCGGATACCCAATCCCAGTGAGGTAATTGATCAAGGCATCAAACCAGACATAGGTGACAAACTTTTCATCGAATGGCAGTGGAATCCCCCAGGTCAGCCTGGATGTAGGCCGTGAAATACACAGATCCTCCAACGGTTCGCTGAGAAAGGAAAGGACCTCGTTTCGGTAACGTTCCGGGGTTATATATTCGGGATTGGCTTTAATATGCTCCACCAGCCAATCCTGATATTTGGACATCCTGAAAAAATAATTTTGCTCTGAAATCTGTTTTGGAGCAACCTGATGGTCAGGACACTTACCGTCAACAAGTTCCTTCTCGGTCAAAAACCGTTCGCAGCCCTGACAGTAGTGACCTGAGTATTCACTAAAATAAATATCACCGTTATCATAGACCTGCTGCAGGATATCCTGCACGGTCTTGACATGATCCTTGTCAGTAGTACGGATAGTATAATCCTGAGCAACAGAGAGTTTTGGCCAGGTAGCCTGAAACGCGGCAGAAATTTTATCCACGTATTCACGCGGAGAGATCCCTTCTTTTGCAGCTGCTTCAGCTATTTTTTCGCCATGCTCATCAGTACCGGTTTGAAAGCGGACATCATCGCCACATAACCGACGGAAACGGCTGTATGTATCAGTAACAATGGTTGTATAGGCATGCCCTAGATGGGGCATGGCATTCACGTAATAAATAGGTGTGGTAACGTAAGTACTCATGGCACGTAATATCTTTTATGAGATAAATTATTAAATTTCTGATTATCAGTCTTTGAGACCACTGGTGAATTGTTCGGAAAAAATTTCACTCTTCCTTTTTTTCAGGCTTGGATGGCGGCGCAGCCCCTTTCTTTCCTTGCACCTTGCGAGGAGAAGGCTTTGGGACCAGTTCAGCTGCCCGCCATTCCTCTTCTTCAAAAAGGCGTTCTTCTCCCTTGACGTTCAATGCGAGTAGTGATCCGGACAAAGGTATTTGCCGTATAATTTTATAGAGCTCCCCATCAAAACGGACAGACCTGCCAGCACGAGGCATGCCCCGTTTCATGCTGCGATAGGTATCGTATTCATAGGTAAGGCAACAGAGAAGTCGATTGCAAACACCAGAAATTTTCGCCGGATTCAACGGCAAGTCCTGAGTCTTTGCCATCTTGATAGATACTGATTCAAACTTTTTGAGAAAGCTTGAGCAACACAGCTCACGACCGCAAGAACCAAGTCCGCCGATCATCTGCGTTTCGTGACGAACACCAATCTGACGCATCTCTACCCTGGTTCGGAATTCCTGGACCAGGACCTTGACCAGTTCT
>JAUVLX010000160.1 GCA_030600525.1 Desulfobulbus sp.
AAATGTAATGACCGATCTTGGCGTCATGTATCGTCGCAACAACCAACCCAAAGTGGCGATAGCAACCTTTGACAAAGTATTACAGCAGGATCCCAACCACGAACAGGCTCGCTTTAACAAAGGGGTAGTTCTGCTTGGTGAGCTTAACGACAAGGAAGGTGCGATTGCTGAATGGAAAAAACTGGTAGCCATTAACCCTTTTGCCAAGACACCCTCCGGAACCACTGTCAAGGAAATCATCTCTCAACTGGAGAACCAATCCCAGAACAACTAAAATCACGCTCGCTGTTTTCACTCATGTCAATGCGGGAAACAAAAAACTCTCTCTGTTTCCCGCATTAACAATCTGTCGACATTCCGTTTTATATGCATGCAATTCCTGATAATGCGTCTTCCCTGTAACGACGCCAGCACTTACAAGCACAACATGCCATTGCCCTTTTCACCTGTCGAATAATTGTTCGCCCTTGACAGCTATTTTTATCGTCTATATAGTCAAAGGCTTCTCTGTTATCAGAGACAAAGAAAGAGCAAACTCAGATATATATTCTGCGTTTCTAAAATATTTACGTCGCCCAACAGGTGATGTCACCTAACCGCACCCTGCATGAACACGCAACCCACAGTGAAGAGGAAAAAATGAGTAAAATAACAGGCTCTCAGGCAATCATACGATGTCTGAAGGAAGAGGGCGTTGATCTAGTCTTTGGGTATCCAGGTGGTGCGGTTATTGAACTCTATGACGAACTCTGCAAGACCGATATCAAACATGTGCTTGTTCGTCATGAGCAGGGAGCTGTACATGCTGCAGACGGGTTTGCAAGGGCTACAGGCAAGGTCGGAGTTGCCATCCTCACTTCCGGTCCGGGTGCCACCAACGGGGTAACAGGAATTGCCACCGCCTACTGTGACTCCATCCCGCTGGTTGTGCTCACCGGCCAGGTCCCCCGTGCACTTATCGGCAACGATGCCTTTCAGGAAGTCGATACTGTCGGCATTACCCGTCCGTGCACCAAACATAATTATCTTGTCAATGACCCGGAACAATTGGTCCCCACCCTGCGGGAAGCCTTCTATCTTGCTGCTTCAGGACGGCCCGGCCCGGTACTGGTAGACCTCCCAAAAGATGTGATCGGATCATTGATAAGCTATCCGAAAAAAAAGCAGCCAAAAATGCAGACCTACCAGCCCAATGTAGAGCCGCACCCCGGCCAGGTGGAAAAAGCATGCAAGGCCTATCTCAAAGCCAAAAAACCAGTACTATATGTTGGAGGTGGGGTTATCCTGGCCAATGGCAGCACAGAACTGACCCAATTTGCCAGACAGCTTAATATCCCCGTGACAATGACCCTTATGGGACTAGGTGCTTTTCCAGGAACCGACACCCTTTCGTTAGGCATGCTTGGCATGCACGGTACCTATGCTGCCAATATGGCGGTTGCAAAAAGTGACCTGCTTATTGCCGTCGGCTCACGATTTGATGACCGTGTCACTGGAAAGCTCGACGCCTTTGCTCCCAATGCCAAGATCATCCATATAGATATTGATCCAACCTCTATCAGTAAAAATGTTGACGTTGATATCCCCATTGTTGCTGATTGCAAGCAGGCGTTACTGGCAATGAACAGCTGGTTTGCGAACTACAATGAATTTGATGCAGAAAAATTCGCTGCCAGAAATCAATCCTGGGTTGATAGAGTCTTGGAATGGGACAAGAAGCATCCTCTCTGCTATCACGAAGAGGGTGACATTATCAAACCCCAGTACGTGATTGAAAAAATCAACGAACTCACCGGGGGTGATGCCATTATCACTACCGAGGTTGGCCAAAACCAGATGTGGGCGGCTCAGTTCTATAAATTCAACCATCCCCGTCGCCTCCTTACTTCCGGAGGGTTGGGCACCATGGGGTATGGGCTTCCAGCAGCCATTGGGGCGCAGTTTGCTTTCCCAGACAAAACAGTGTTTGATATCGCTGGAGACGGCTCTATCCAGATGAACATCCAGGAACTGGCAACGGCAAAACAATACGGTATGCCGGTAAAAGTAGCCATTTTGAATAATCAATACCTTGGAATGGTCAGACAATGGCAGGAACTTTTTTACAACGGCCATTATGCATCAACCGTGATGGAGCATGCCCCAGACTTTGTTAAGCTTGCAGAAGCCTACGGCGCGGTTGGTCTGAGAGCAAAAACCAAGGCCGAGGTAGAACCGGTAATAAAAGAAGCCCTGAGCACCGACAATATCGTTGTCATGGATTTCTCGATCAGCCGGGAAGAAGGGGTTTTCCCCATGGTTCCTGCCGGGAAACCCACCACAGAGATGCTCCTGGTCTGAAACGGGAGCGACGACACTGAAGCTCGACGGTCCTCCAGACACAACCATGAGCATAACTGCAACCGTACTGTAAAGACTCTACAAGGAGCAGCACTATAATGAAGCATACCCTCTCTGTCCTCCTGCGAAACAAACCGGGGGCACTGTCCCATGTTACCGGATTATTCAGCGGCCGTTGCTTTAATATCGAAAGCCTTTGCGTTGCCGAAACAATGGACTCGGAAGTTTCCTGCCTTACCCTGGTGACCCGTGGTGAGGAAGGAGTAATCGAACAGGCAATCAAGCAGCTCCACAAGTTAATTGATGTCATCAAAGTGATAGACCTCAACGAAACTGAGTTTGTTGAAAGGGAAATGGTGCTCATCCGGGTTAAGGCAGATGCATCAAGCCGTGCTGAGGTGCTTCGCATCATCGACATTTTCCGGGGCAAGGTGGTTGATGTCAGTGCCAGTTCTTATACCGTGGAAGTGACAGGTTCAGAATCCAAGATCAAGGCAGTCATAGATATCCTCAAGCCCATCGGCATTAAGGAGATTATCCGCACCGGTACCGTTGCCATGGCCCGGGCACCAAAATCCAAATAATGCCCCCCTTGAGACACCCTGATCAATACCACCAACAGAAAACACTTTTTCTGGTGAAATTATGAAAAAATCGACTATCCCCATACACCCGGAAGGTTACCCCTTCATTCTGTTCAGCGGTTTTGCCACCCTTATCTTTGCCCTTATTAATCTTTGCATCCCGGCACTGGCGGCGCTCCTACTCACAGGATTCTCTACCTATTTTTTTCGAGACCCATCAAGGGTTCAACCGGAAGAAGAGGGTGCGATTATTTGCCCGGCTGATGGCAAGGTGATTATTGTTAACGAAACCGAGGACAACCGTTTCCTTGATGGCAGGGTGAAAAAAATCAGTATCTTCATGAACGTGTTTAACGTGCATGTCAATCGGATTCCCATCAGCGGCACGGTCACCAAGGTTGCTTTTCAACCGGGAAGATTTTATGCAGCTGATAAAGACAAGGCTGTCCTCCACAATGAATATGCTGCTGTTACCATCAATACACCCGGACAAAAACAGTACTGTGTCGTGCAAATTGCAGGATTGATAGCACGACGGATTGTCTGCAAAGTTACCAAAAATGACACTGTCACTGCCGGTACACGATACGGACTTATCCGTTTTGGCTCCAGGGTCGATCTGTATTTGCCGCTTGAAGCCGAGATCAGGGTAAAGGAAGGAGATAAAGTCAAGGCAGGGGAAAGCCTGCTGGGTATTTTATCATAACCGAAACGTGAACAACGTTGACCAAATCAGGCGACCATAAACAAGTCGATCTCTATCCGTATGCCAAGTCACAATTCAGTTCTTTGTTCTGCCTGCAGAAAGCAACATTTTCGGTTTGCAGAGATGATGCTTTTTTCTTGTTTGCTGCCAGCTAAACGGTCGTATCTCCCATGCGAATAACAGGCGGCACTGTCCGCGGCCGAAAACTAGCACCCCTTAAAGGTGCAGGTGAGGTCATCAGACCAACCAGTGACCGAGTTCGCGAAGCCCTCTTCAACATCCTGGCCCAAAAAGTTATAAACAGCAAGATCCTTGATCTGTATGCCGGCACAGGTGCCTTGGGCATTGAAGCTCTTAGCAGAGGTGCCGAGTTTGCCGTCTTTATTGATCAATCAAAAGAAGCAGCGCAACTCATTCATGCCAACCTTCTCACCTGTTTTCCACAGCCAAAGGCCTCATTACTGCATCATCGGTTACCGACACCACATATTCGTCACCAGCTTGATAAAAAGTTTTTTCCGCAGATCACCTTTGACCTCATCTTTATGGATCCCCCTTACAGGCAAGGGCTGGCAGAACAAACCCTGCAGATGGTCGAAGATGCACATTTACTTGCACCGCAAGGAGTGATAGTTGTAGAAGAATACCACAGCGTGCAACTCCCCGAACACATCGGCACCCTCCTGCAAACAGATCATCGCCAGTACGGAGAAACAGCCATCTGGATATATAGTGCCCCTGTAAACGGGCAAGAAAGATAGGACACATGAGCGATATGCAACATCGATTAGCGGAAAACGGTAACTCTTCACCTACAATAGCAGTCTATCCCGGAACTTTTGATCCGATTACCAATGGTCATATTGATATTATTAAAAGGGGACTCAACCTCTTTGACAAAATAATCATCACAGTGGCTATCAATTCACAAAAAACACCGCTTTTCTCCCTGGAAGAACGAATGCAGCTCATCGAACAATCGTTCAACGGCATGAACGGCCGCATTGCAGTGGACTACACTGACGGCTTGATCGTGGATTATGCCCTGCAACAAAAGGCCGCAACCATTATCAGGGGATTACGCGCTATTTCGGACTTTGACTATGAGTTTCAACTGGCGCTCATGAACCGAAGACTGCAGCGCAAGGTGGAAACCGTTTTCCTCATGACCGGTTTTCGTTGGATATACATCAGTTCCACCAGTATCAAAGATGCTGCAAAATGCCAGGGAAACATTACTGGCCTGGTGCCAGAGCATGTGGAAAAAGCCCTTAAGGAAAAATTCAGCTGATGTCTGTGACCGGATCCCGCCGCCCTCTCTCCAAAAAAGAGTCTCGCCGGTCTCTGCTGCGTAAAATGTTTAACTGGTCCGCAGCGGCAGTTGCCCTTTCTCTTGTCTATCCTCTCTTGAGATACACCAGGTTCAGGGTAAAACCAAAGCCACGCTATGTTACCGTTAATGGCCCGCTGCCCTTAAGTGGGTATCATGCAGAACGTGATTTCATTCTCTTCGCCGACAACGAAACCGCGATAGCGGTATCACGAACCTGCACCCACCTTGGTTGCAGAATTAATTTCCTGGAAGACAAGGACTATATAGAATGTCCCTGCCACCAGAGTAGATTCACCCGCCAGGGGAAGCGAATAACTGGACCCGCAGAAAAAGATCTCCCTGCATACGCAGTTGAAATCCAAAAAGATCAACAAGGATCAACTACCAAATATGTGGTTGAGCTCATATGAACGGTCTGGGGCAAAGATTTCCCCTGTCCCGTATCAAGGAGGCCTTTCTCGCCAACCGGTGGGGAGGCCAGTCCTTAATCAGTTTATATATTTCTCTTGTTTCCGGTATTATCCTGGCCCTGCAGTATGATGCGGGTGAAGCCTTTTACTCCACCGCCACCATCGAACTAGTAGTTCCCTACGGTACCTTCTGGAGGGGACTCCACTACTATTCCAGCCAGTTCTTTTTTCTCCTCTTACTCGGCCACGTGCTCGCCGTTCTCTGGAAAAAAGAGGACCTGATGCCTCGCAAACAGTGGGTCAGGCTCTGCTCATCACTGCCAGCAGCACTGCTGCTCCTTTTCACAGGATATGTCCTTCGCGGCGATGCCACCGGCGAGGCTGCAGGAGCTATCGCGGAAAACATCTGTCTTGCCATTCCTGTTATCGGTGAGTGGATCAATGATCTGTTTTTTGATATCCAGGACAGCGGCCTGAGAAAAGTCTACATGCATCACCTCATAGGTCTGGTTGCCTTGGGTGCCTACGCTTTATGGCCCCACTTAAAACGCTACCCTGCCCTATGGCGCAATCACATTCTCCTCATCCTTGGCACCATAATTATTTCCGTTTTCCTGGCCACTCCTGCAGAACCGGACAGAATAGGATTGCTGCACATTGCAGGCCCCTGGTTTTTTTTAGGGTTACAGGAGCTACTTCGTTATCTGCCTACATTTATTGCCGGTGTCCTGCTTCCTCTCCTGCCTCTGCTTCTCCTCTATCTGCTCCCTCATGAATTTTGCAGACGCAAAGGGTATATATGGGGGATTGGCTTCTGGTTACTGGCCTACGGGATCATTTCGGTGGTGAGTTACGTGAGAATCGCAACAAGCTGAGAAAGGGCATTGATCACCATATCTGGATATTCATCACCCATATCTGGATCATCTGGATGCAAGCGAAGAGAGCGGGTATCACCGGCAAAAAGAACAGTCTGCCACCCTGCCCTGTTTGCGGGAAAGATGTCTTTTCGCATATCATTACCAACATAGATCACCTCCTCCGGGGCAATACCTTTATGCTCCAATCTGGTATTCATTTCAGCAAAAAGTTCAAAAGCTGGTTTACCCCGCTTCTCTTGATACGACCACACCATAAGCTCTTCATCAAATCCTGCTCCAACCAGTGATTGCTCAAGGAACATCTCCAACAGTAAAGGGGTATAAAACTGCGCATTGGAGAGGATACCCAACAGAACCCCAGATCGAACCAGGCAAGACAACATCTTACAGAGTCCCGGCATAGGCCAGATCGGGTTGACTCGACATTCATAAGAGAGTGCTGCCAGGCGGAGCATACTGTTACTGAAATCGGTAAACCCCAGGCGAACCACCACCTGATGCCAGATATGAAGGATATCTATTTCTGGATACACTACCCCCTCGGCCTTTCTTTTCAGGCGTTCCTCCTGTACCGCCTGCTCCAAAATTCCTGTAGGGAAACGACATGGCCACTCACCATTAGCCACAAAACCTGCATCCACCAGTGCTTCTCTGAAAGAGGCTTCATTTCCGGTAGCAGCATCTGGCCCGACATCGCCTGCAGATGAAGAGAGCAAGGTGCCGTAAATATCAAAAACAATACCTCTTGCGTTAGTAGGGGCGAAAGAAACGGGGAGCTCTGTGGGTACAAGTGGCAATGGCTGCAGCAACCGGTGCAATAACTGGAGTTCGGTAATATTCCCCCTCATAACCTAATCCACGCGCAGCAGGTGCAACCGTTCCGGTGCCAAAAAGTGATCTAACAGGATCTCGCCGTCCAAAGGTTCAACCGATGAAACAGATGATGAGGCAACTCTTTGATAGAGCCTAAAAAGCGTCTTTCCATATTCTTTGAGACTATAGGCATGTTTAAGGATTGCACAGTTTTCAGTAACAATTTTGCTATAATTTTCGGGCTGTGGCAGACATGGCGGCTGTAAGGCCATACGTTCTTCCCCTTTTTTTACAATTCGCCTGATAGCTCTTTCCTGAAAAGCTTCGTCAAGACGGCCAAAATCAACCTTGTCATCCACAATCCAGGCAGCAAGCAGCCGCTCCATATCTGCCAGGTGAGGTGTACGACCATAGGCAGCCATGCTGTGCTCAAGCCCTTTTCTACCGGCCTCTATCACTTTGTCCTCTCCGAACCATTGCAGCGGTACATCGACCCGGTGGTAGCCCCACGGCAGTTCCACACCTGCCAGGCAGAATTCATGGGTTATCTCTTCAAGAATCCGACCGGTAACCGGCCGTCCAATCAGCCATGGCTCCAAAAAAGCCAAGCCAAAGCCTTCAGCGACACTGGTGGTTACCAGTGCATCAGCCATCTTGAGCTGCGTTACAAAGCTGACACCCTGGCTGGCCCCCACTTCAAACTCAACCGGTAATCCCAGTTCCAGGGCAAGTGCTTTCCACCGTTCATAGCGGGGGCGCTCCAAAGGGTTATCAGGACCCAGGGTAGTCGCAAACCGTTGTTT
>JAUVLX010000284.1 GCA_030600525.1 Desulfobulbus sp.
TCAGCTAATTTTCTTTCAGGTGACAAACGATCTCCAGTACACAACTGCCCCTCGACAACCAGTTTACGAATCTGTTCGATAACAGCGAGATACCCTTGAATCTTCTCAACAGGCTTGTGTTTTTCGGACATAATGCCTCCAGACTCATAAATTGGTCAACCATTTAGTCACAGAGAAATGTTTAATACATTGGTTATCGAGATAAAACAATATTTCTCACCCACAATTGGGTAACCAATTATACAAAAACAATATTTATGTTTGATACAAACAATCTTCGTTTGAAAACTCTTTGTAACGTGATAGAGTTAATGTCTTTATCCAATGATTTTTTCAGGTCAGCAAACCTGACCAGTTCATTCAAAATCATCTAGCCACCTAGGAGCTTGTCCGAGAATAAGTTTTTTTGTTCGAATCAAGGATCTCGCAAAAAATAAGCACAGGCATATATTCGATATCGGAGTCTACGCTTACCTCCGAGCATTATTTTTTGAGTATGACGCCGAGTCGGGCAAAAAAAAACATTTTCAGACGGGCTCCTAGGAAACACTACAAACCACTTCAGCTCTATTCTGGTAACCACATTGACAGCACAAAAAGACCGCAGAAAAGCATTCCGAATGCCCTTCAATGCCGACGTTGTTTGTCGGGATAAAGCAACAGGGGTTATCTATCAAGGAAAACTCAAGGACATCAGTGCGCTGGGAGTGTTTATCGAAGCAAGTGATCCTCCACCTGTAGAAAATGAGTGCGAATTGGAAATTGCTCTTCAGGGTACAAGCAGCCGTCTGGTTATTGATAAGTTGCAAGGGACAATTGCACGCCATGTAAACGGTGGCATGGCGATTCGCTTTCATGATCGGCTGGAATGGATAGCATTGGTTCCAATCTATTTCCATAAAATGAAATAATAAACGCCCCCTCCACCTGATCATAACGCTTCTTACATTCTATTCTTGATTGCCCCTTCCATTTATCGCCCCTCCTGACATTGTCACTTTGACTTGATCAACCGAATCGAACAACGGTAAAAACACCCTTGACATCCAACCTACCTACTAATAGGTTATTTATCATGAAAAACACACGAACAAAAATACTTGATGCCGCACAAGAACTTATACAGCGTGTTGGTATCAATGCGATGAGCTACAAGCACATCAGCGATACGGTAGGGATTCGCAAGGCCTCCATTCATCACCATTTCCCCAAAAAAGAAAACCTGGTCGATGAGCTGCTGGAACGTTGTCAGATTTCATACGGTGTATACTACAGTGACATTGTGAACGGCAGTGACTCTGCTCCGGAAAAATTAAGAAAACTCGCTACAGTCTTTGCAAATGGTCTGAGCAATCAAAAACTCTGTCTGGTTGGTTCGATAAGCACAGATAGTAACACCCTTCAGGACCATTCCTGCAAAATTCTTGAACAGAGTATTCATAATACGGTTACCATTTTTTCCACCGTCTTTGTCCAGGGAAAAGAAGAGCACGCCCTGGTTTTTAACGAAACAGCTGAAGATGCTGCCTTTGCTTTTTTTTCCTTTCTGGTCGGCACCCAGATAGTGGCACGATCCTGTGGAGGTGTAGAGGCTTTTCACAAAGCAGCAGAAGTTATAATAGGAGCGCTTGAAAAATAATCTTTATTTACCCCTGTTGTAACCTCTCTATCGATAGTCAATTGATCCAAAGCGGCAACCATTAAAAACAGCACACTGACCTACGACAAATATCATGAAAAACCAAGAGCCATACAAAGGGTTTGAGCAAGGCCCGATACGTCCTCCCAGCGAGGCAGAAAGCCTCCTAATTCGAACCACCAGGAACTGTCCCTGGAACAGATGTACCTTCTGCCCGGTCTACAAGGATGCAAAATTCAGCAGACGTCCGATAGAACATGTGTTGCAGGATATTGATACTGTCCAGTCATATGTCGACGCTATTAATCATGCAAGACAGCCTGGGGAACAGCTTTCCTATGCCAGGCTGCAAAATTTGGCACAGGATGAAAACACGAGTGATATGCAGGCCCTTCATGCTGCATACGCATTTGTTGCTGGCGGCATGAAGTCAATTTTTCTTCAAGATGGCAACAGCTTAATAATAAAGCCGGAAGACCTGATCCGTATCCTGAACCACCTTAAAGATGCTTTTCCGAAGGTGGAACGTATCACTTCTTATGGCAGATCCCAGACCATTGCCAAAATCAGTGACGATCACTTACTGCAAATGGCTGAAGCAGGGCTAAACAGAATCCACATCGGGATGGAATCAGGTTCTGACAAGGTACTGAAGATGGTCCAAAAAGGGGTTGACAAGGCAACTCAGGTACTTGCTGGGAAAAAGATAAAAAAAGCTGGAATCCAATTATCCGAATACTACATGCCGGGACTTGGCGGGAAGGCGCTATCCAGGGAAAACGCACTAGAAACCGCTGATGCCTTAAATCAGATCAACCCGGATTACATACGGCTTCGAACCTTGGCACTGCCCGAAGCGGCACCGCTCACTGAACAATTCCGCCAGGGTCATTTTGATAAAATGGGAGAGGTCGATACGGCCAGAGAGCTCCTGCTTTTTCTCGAGAACCTGCACGGGATAACCAGTACAGTAAAAAGTGATCACGTCCTGAATCTATTTTCTGAGGTTGATGGCGTACTGCCGACTGACCAAGAGCAACTGCTGCAGCCGGTCCAAAAATTTCTTGCACTTGAGCGTGAGCAGCAGATGATTTTTTGTGTTGGCAGACGTACCCACCGTCTGTCGCGCATCAGCGATCTTGAGGATCCTGTTCTTCGAGGTCATGCTCTGAAAATGTGCTCTGAATTCGGAGTAACGATCGACAATATGGATCAAGTTACAGAGGCTCTTATGCAGCGTTTCATATAAACGCCTGCTAATAGGCAGTTAAAGCGTATATTTAAAGAAAGCTACCAGCCTGAAACGACATAGAACCTATACAAATTACGATTTACTCCGACTATATCCGACCCTTCTGCTACATTGGCAAAAGAGGAGATAGAATAAACTCTGTTTCCAGCCACAAGAGTGAAGGACATGCTACCTCGTCGACTGACCATCGGGTTACCAGTCAATTCTACAGAAAGAGACAGAGACAATGACTCCTCATACCGTTACATACGCCAGCCCCAAAGACGCTATGCCAGCCATAACGCTTCAACTTTCTCAAGAGGGAATGGACAAATTCACAGCGCTTCTCCAGTCTGGGGTTGAGATCGAAACCACCGCCGGCGAACCGTTGCTGCAATTCCTTGAAAAAATACCAGGATTTACCCCCGAGTACATTGACAACGACATACAGACTATTTTTCTCGATGGTACAGCAATCGATGATGTACACGCTCCCTTGACAGACACAGAAACCGTTATTGCCCTTTCAGCGTCCATGCCCGGCCTTTCCGGTGCCATATACAGGAAAAACAGTATCCACTCCCCCCTTCGATCTGTACATCACCATTATGATGCAACCAAGGTAGAAAAAAAAACGATATCGATTTATCTCAAACTTTTCAATTCCATTGCCAGGGATCGAGGAGCCGAGATGCTAAGGCAGGGCGTAACATTGAAGACCTCTACCATAGTGACATTTTTACAAACACGACCTTGGCTGGCCGACCATATACAGGCGGTCATGATAAACGACGATCCTGCTGCCAATACTGACGCCCTGATGCACACACTCCAAGGCACTGAACGGGTCCATCTCGCTTTAACAAATTGATAATCGCCACACCACTCAACGACCTCTAAAAGGAAAATCCCCAATGACACCCATGCTACAGTCTCTTGACCCTTTTTCAGGGAACCTGATTGGTGAAGTTGCGATTACCTCTCCTGCTGAGTTGCAACAAACCGTGGCAGCAAGTCACACCGCTGCGACGCAGTGGCAACGTCTTGCTCTTGAAAAACGGTTGCAATACATTCACGCTGCGTATGCTGCAGTCGAACCAGACATGCAGGCACTGGCTGAACTGCTCAGCCGCGAAATGGGTAAGGACATCCGGCGCTCTACCGGTGAGGTACATGGCACAGTCATGGGTGGCCCTTATATTGCTGAAGCAGCCCTGCAGGCTTTGCAGCCAAGGGACTTCAATGGTAGTACCGTAGAGTATCGACCTTTTGGAACAGTGGCGGTGATCTCCCCTTGGAACTACCCTCTTGCCATGGCCAACAACCTTATTATTCCTGCTCTGATTGCTGGAAACAGTGTTATCTGGAAACCATCGGAAGAAACACCGCTCGTTGCCCAGGCTTTTTTTGACCTGATTAAAAAGGAACTCCCATCAAACGTTCTCCAACTTATCCACGGCACAGGTAAACAGGGCCGGATGCTTGTAGAAAGCGATGTCGACATGATTGCCTTTACCGGTTCCCAAGTCGTTGGCAAGGATATTATGCAAAGGGCTGGCAAAGATCTTAAAAGACTTGTTATGGAACTTGGCGGCAACGACCCGATGATCGTTTTAACCGATGCCGACCTCAATGCTGCAGCCAGATTTGCCGTGGCAAGCAGCTTTGAAAATGCCGGTCAGATGTGTACTTCCACTGAACGGATATATGTTGACGCTGCAATTGCGGATACGTTTGAGCAAAAAGTGGCTGATTATGCAAGTCATTACAAAGTCGGTCCCTGGAATATGGCAGGGGTCAATATCGGCCCCATTGTCAATTGCAAGCAGCACCATAAAATCTCCGAACATATCCGGGAAGCGGTCGCTAAAAGTTGCAGGCTGCTCTATGGGTCGATCGATCAAAAACCACCTTTTATTACTCCTACAGTGCTTGCTGACCTGACCCAGGAAATGCGTATTATGCAGGAAGAAACTTTTGGTCCAGTGGTTTGCATCAACAGATTTACCGACATTGACGAGGCAATTCGCCTTGCAAATGATACTGATTACGGTCTAGGTGCGGTTGTATTTGGCAAGCAAGATGCACATCATGTAGCGAATC
>JAUVLX010000335.1 GCA_030600525.1 Desulfobulbus sp.
CAGGTCTCACTGCTATTGGGGCTGAAGCTAGCGCAGAACCTGGGGGGAAACCTGCCGGTGCTGCCATGGAAGAAATCACTCTGGTCACCGTAGTCGATGCCATTGATTTAAAACAGCAACTGGTAACCCTTAAAGGTGCAGCGGGGAAGACTAAAACCTTCAAAGCCCGTAACCCTGAACGGCTGGCTAAGGTGGAGGTCGGCGATACTGTAATGATTACGATAACAAAAGCTATTGGCATCAGTGTGATTGAAAAAGAATAGGAGTGATTTCAGCCTACCCTTAAGTCACGCCTCGATGTATCAAAACAGATTTTGGCTTTTGGGTACCGACATTCGTATGTAAGTATGCCCGGAAAGTGAATGTTCAACGATGAGTATCCATCCAAAAGGACATTCACTTTCCGGGTAACTCGTAAGTGTTTCTACCCATTTCTTAAGAAGGGAATTGTTATGCTAAAGTGCATGTGGAAAATCGATTAAGCCACTGCACTCTGAAATCCACAACGGTCATTCGGGAACGGATATCACCACCTGAACTCTTTCAAAACCATGGCAATAATGTCAGGTGATTGGCTCCAATCACCTATCGCAAAATACCTGTGAGTGGTTCTTGTGACTGAGGGAAGAAAAGGATTTGCTGTTCTCAATTATGGAAGAATAAACAAATCTGTTGCTTTTGCTCGTCAGGGACGGAAGCTGCAGAGTATATGTATAATCCGTCTATGTGAGTCAGTTTTATGATGTGTAAGAAATTTAGTTTGCATCCTTCCGTTACAATATAACCGTGAGGCAGTGCCAATGAAATTCATTCGGACAATCTTGGTAAGCTCTGTTTTCATAGCCCTTGTGTTCATTATCATTGATCCTGCTTTGTCGGCAGCTCCAGAAGGGGCAGGTTCGGTTGAATTTCCTATGCTTCTTGAAAACTATAACGATACGGATATGGGTAGCATCAGCGCCCAATTGCTGCATCGCATAAAAATAAAACCGTTTAACATCCTCGCCACCCTGATTTTCATCCTGGCCATTGTACATACCTTTTTGACTTCAAAATTCTTGTCTATTTCTCATCATCTACAGCAACAGCATGACAAACTGAAAGCTCGCGGTGAAGCACCCAAAAATTCGGTTTCACATAAAGCCGAAATCTGCCATTTTCTAGGCGAAGTTGAAGCCGTATTCGGTATATGGGCTGTTGCATTAGGCTTGGTCATAGTGCTGTTTTTTGATTGGTCAACCCTCAAGTACTACTTGACCAATAGAGTCAATTTTACCGAACCATTGTTTGTTGTCGTTATCATGACATTAGCTGCCACACGCCCAATCCTGAGACTCTCGGAACAGGTAATGGAAAAGATTGCCGGACTCATGGGCGGATCGCTTGTAGGGTGGTGGCTTACCATTTTAACAATAGGGCCACTGCTCGGCTCCCTGATTACCGAGCCGGCAGCCATGACCATATCAGCCCTGCTTCTGAGCAGTAAGTTTTACGAACTGGACCCTCCTGAAGGCTTTAAATATGCGACTCTGGGGCTGCTTTTTGTTAACATCTCCGTCGGCGGCACTCTGACCCACTTTGCCGCACCCCCGGTGCTTATGGTCGCCAATCCATGGGACTGGGGTACAGTGCATATGCTCACCCAGTTCGGTTGGAAGGCGACATTGGGCATCCTCATTGCTAACGGTGTTTATTATGTTGTCTATCGTCGGACCCTCGGTGAGATGGCTGAAGCATTTGAATTGCGCCGCCTCAAAGAAGAAATTCGTAAAAAATACCTGTGTAGGAACGAAATGGAAGCGTACATCGACACCATCGCTCCCAAGGTTAGAAGTGAACTACAGTTTGAGGAAAAAATTACAGAACAAGTTGCTGAAGTTGCCTCTCGTATAAGAAAAGAGCTGGAGCCCCATTACCTCGAAAAAGTGGCGAAAACCGGTGTAGACCAAGACCTTGCCCATAGAGCTTTTGAGAAACAAATTGAAGAGGTCAGGTTGTCGAAGTTACGGGAAAATTTCCCAGGTGTCCTCCCCGAGTCGCAAAGGGCTCGCTACATTGATCCTGAATGGGATAACAGAGAGGACAAGGTGCCAGGGTGGGTGACCTTAGTACACGTACTCTTTATGGGTTGGACTATTTTTAACGCCCACTACCCCGAACTTTTTATCCCGGGCTTGCTCTTTTTCCTTGGTTTTGCCCAAGTAACCGCTCCTTATCAAAACCGGATCGACCTCAAACAGCCGCTGCTTGTCGGTTTTTTCCTCGGCGGGCTCGTTATCCATGGTGGAGTGCAGGGGTGGTGGATTGAACCGGTGCTGGGCAGTTTGGCAGAGGTCCCGCTGATGCTTGGTGCAACTATTCTCACAGCATTTAACGACAATGCAGCTATCACTTTTCTCAGTACTCTTGTTCCTAACTTCACAGACAGTTTGAAATATGCCGTGGTTGCGGGGGCCGTTGCAGGAGGCGGTCTGACGGTCATTGCCAATGCTCCCAACCCGGCCGGTCAGTCTCTTTTGAAGCGCCACTTCAAAAACGGTGTTTCCCCCGTAGGGTTACTTAAGGGAGCTCTAGTGCCGACTGTTATCGTTTGGTCCGCCTTTTTGCTGTTTTAGGTGCCAGTACCGGCATGTTCGTCAATCAAAAGGAGGACATAATTGAGATGTGGTTTTTCTAATTTCGCTGCTAATATATGCCAAATATAAGGCACAGAGGATACGCAAAACTACATCTTTATATTATTCCAGATGCTCCTTCGAAGAGCATTATTAAAAAGCGATCGCCAACCTGTGATAACAAAATTGGAGACGTACACGGTAGATATGTAAAGTAGAAGTGATGCCCCGTCCTGTTACGATGTGTACAGAGTCGGTTAACTCCAGTCATACAACCAGGATTTCTCATTTTCTGGAAAGGTGATGAAAAGTGCGGGGTTGGATCATCACAAACAATTTCAATCCCCTCAAATTTTCCTTTCAGATGCTTGCCAATGGATATCTCTCGTTGGCTATCTCTTTTACTCAAAGGCTTAAGGTGCGTTGCTGTTTTGTTTAACCAATGCCCTTCGAAAGCAGCCATAGTTTGTTGTATTTATGGCAAATTATTTTGATATCATCGTTTTTTAATCTACCTCAGCATTGGGGATGATTGATGACACTGAAGCAAAAAGCTCGGAAATTCGGATGGGTGGTGGCCACCCATCTTTCGGCTTTCTTGGTAAGAACTGTCGACTTATTTATTCTCATACACCGCTGTAATTCTGCTCTATGATTAAAGCAGCTCGCACCAGCCACGTAACAACCGTTATTCCCAATGCAAGAATGCCCAGGGTTACACCAAGTTCAACCCAGGTTGGCAGATAATCTACAACTTCCCCCAAAGGGCTGGGTATAAGACCAGGAACAATCAATCCAATCCCTTTTTCCATCCATATGGCCACAAACAAAGTACAACAGGCAGGAAGCAGGACTTTAGGATTGTTTTTTCCTGGATTGAAGGCAAGCACAAGCGTTGACAGCAGGTTTACGCATACCGAGGTCCAGATCCAGGGCACAAGAGAATTATGGCCATCCATACCAAAGAAAAGGTAGACAGCAGAACTGGAGTGATGAGTGGGAAAATAAAACTCCTTAAAGATTTCTGAAAAGAGCATGATCAGGTTGATAATTGCAGAAATAACAATAATTAGCCGCAATTTATTGAACACACTCCT
>JAUVLX010000220.1 GCA_030600525.1 Desulfobulbus sp.
CCAGAGTAAAGGGGGTACGCGCTCTTGCTTTGCAAGTCATCATCATGGAGCCCTCACTATTGAGTAGGATGCCAGCCGTTCCTTGTGGCGTACGAAAATAATGGGTCTATCCGAATCTCCCAACGCCCTGAGCCCGGATCGAGCACCCATGGAAGCGGAGATGTTGTTGGCGTGAGAATGGGCCAAGTGTAGCTCGTCGGAATGGCAACAACATCTCCGCGGCTCATCTACATAAAACTTGACAAAAGAACATGCTCAAGGGTTCCATTTAAGTAGGTTACCACACTTACTTAAACAGGCGAGGAACCCATGAGCATACTCAATTTTATCCGTAATCTTCTCCAAATCAAAGGATATCGTGTAAAAGGATTCACTTTTCATAACCGGTTCAAAGAGCTCTGGCTGGAGGTTAAGCCATATAAAAACGGTGCTCAATGCCCTCATTGCGGTCGACGTGGCAAAATCATTCGTACTCTTGTCACCCCTCGCACCTGGCGCGATGTGCCGGTCTGTGGGCGGCTGGTTTTTCTGGTCTATTGCCCAAGGGAAATCAAGTGTAAAGCCCATGGCAGGGTACAGGAAAGCATTCCATGGGCTGCACCATACTCAAGGGTCACCCTTCGCTTTGAATACGCCCTGCTCACCTACTGCGCCATGATGACTCAGAAGGCGGCAGCGCAGTTATTACATATATCGCAGTCTACGCTGTCCGACATCCTTCATCGCACCATCACCAGTGCACGAGAAGGGCACCGTATCAGAGGATTACGGCATATCGGGATTGACGAAATCTCTTACTGTAAGGGCCGGAAATATGCGACCATTGTCTACGACCTGGAGCGTTCCTGTGTTCTTTGGATCGGTAAGGGTAAAGGTCGTGAAACCATTGACCGTTTTTTTGCCGACCACCTAAGCCGTTACCAGCGGAAGCAGATTAGCGCAGCCTGTTGCGATATGGGCCAGGCATACATCGGCGCTATTGAGTACTGGTGCCCTAATGCAACTTTGATTTTGGATCGGTTCCATGTTGTAAAGGCCTTGAATGCTGCCGTGGACGAGGTTCGTAAGGAACAATGGCGAGAAGCTGACAAGGAGGGCAAAGTAACCCTGAAAGGGCTACGGTGGCTACTCTACACTCACCCATCCAGGAGGGACAAAGACGATGTAAAACGCTTGAAGTCACTCTATATGAACGGTAATCGTCGCATTCACAGGGCATGGGTACTCAGCGATGAATTCGAACAGTTCTGGGATCTCAAAGATCAAGCAGTTGCCAAAGAATTCCTCGGCAACTGGTGCAAGACAGCCAATATGAGCCGGCTGGAGCCAATTAAAAAATTTGTTAAAACGGTCAAGAAACACGAACACCGGCTGATACCATTCGTAGAGCTTGGCCTCACCAATGCTGTTGCTGAGGGGCTCAACAGAATTATCAAAATCGTCAAAAACAGGGCCAGTGGATTTCGGACTCTGGAGGCCTTCTCAGACATGATTTTCCTGACCATCGGGGACCTGGATATACCGGGACAAATCCCCCCAGCTTCCCGGACAATCTAAAAGTGCAGTCAACCTATGGGGCCACCGACGATAGCGGTAAATTCTCTTTTGGGGAACCCGGATATAGCCAAAAACTTTGAACCTGACGCCGCCTGAAATGATGAGAGATTCAGGTTAAGCGTCTAACAGATCGCCTATTACTGGAGGCTTGGACCGACTGAATCTGCAAACAGATTTGACGTTTCGCGAATGGTAGAACAGAGAATTGTAGCAATTTTTCGAATCAGTTTTACTCCGCATCGTGGAGATTGTTCGACAAGAGTGTCAAAGCTTTGCCTTGAAAGCACAAAGAGAGTAGACGGCTCGGTAGCGACCGCTGATGCGGATCGCGTTTCATAGTCGATAAGGGCCATTTCCCCAAGTGTTGCACCGTTTGTTAATGAAGCTATCGCGACTGAAATATCGTTTTCGGAGCGCTTTGAAATCTCGATTCGGCCCTCAACAACAATTGCAAAGAAGTCCCCGTCGTCGCCCTCATTAAAGAGCACTTCATCTTCAACAAGTGAGTGAATCTTTGCATGTTTCACTAAGATGTCGATTTCATCATCCGATAAATCCGTAAAAAGCTCTAGTTGTCTGATATTCTGTCGCAATACCGAAGATATTGTGTCGTGATGTGTCGCCACCTGAGCACCTCCGCTGATGTCACTGTAGGTCAAAGTTCCTGGGCAATTTTCTACTAACGGCTAGTATATGGACGCCTATTAGTTATTGTCCGCCTCCTACAAGCATATGGTAGTTTTACCCCTCTTGTCAAATTTGTCTTTCTACCGAGTACCTCCCTTTATTTATAGGAAAAGCCTCAGCGGCGTGACAAAATCCGTTCCCGAAGATCCGACTTTCATAATAGCGCAACGGTGTCACCGTTTGCGGTTGAGCAATGTGGTCCTTCCCTATTGTTACTCTCACTTCCCAAGGTCCCAAAGTTGCGTTGACTACAGATCCACGAATTTACCATTTGGGTCTGCGACGGCTAGCCTCCACAAAGTTTGACCTTGCCGGGCACGTTCCTGCTGGTACAATGGGTTACCAATAAAAAACAAACCACCTCCTCTGACTTCAAGCTATTCGCTCTTCTTTTTAAAAAGGTCTACACCGAGGCTTACCCTCCACTCGCTTCCATGCATCTACCGCAATTACCCATACATACCGTTATTCCTGAGCTGAAAAATGCGCTCCGCAGCGGTTCTGCTGTACTGGCGGCACCACCCGGTTCCGGCAAGACCACTATTGTCCCCCTTGCTCTTCTTGGAGAACCATGGTTGCAGGACAAAAAAATACTTATCTTGGAGCCGAGACGGCTGGCAACCCGGGCTGCAGCTACCAGAATGGCAACCCTTTTGGGAGAATCGGTCAGCCAGACCGTTGGCTACCAGATACGCTTTGACCGGCGAGTATCCCCTGCTACCCGAATTGAGGTCGTTACCGAAGGAATCCTGACCAGGCGAATCCAGACGGATAACGAACTGCAAGACATAGGGCTTATCATATTTGATGAATTCCACGAACGCTCTATCCACGCAGACCTGGCCCTTGCCCTCTGTCTGGATCTTTGCCAACTTCGTGAAGATCTTCGGCTTCTGGTCATGTCAGCCACCTTGGATACCGGCCCCATTGCCGAGTTACTGGGAAAGGTACCGGTTATACAAGGAGAAGGCAGAACCCATCCGGTCAGTATTGACTATCTGCCGCAGCAGCCCACCGGAAGAATAGCCGACACAACGGCTGCTGGTATACGGCGTGTATGCAAAGAACATTCAGGCGACATCCTCGCCTTTCTTCCTGGTGCAGGAGAAATTAATGACGTTGCCAGGCAACTCAAGGATTACCGGGCACTCGACCAAACTATCATTGCACCGCTTTATGGCAACCTTTCCCAAAAAGAACAGGACCAGGCTATCATCCCTGATCCTACAGGGCGCAAACGGATCATCCTCTCTACTGCCATTGCTGAAACCAGTCTTACAATTGAAGGTATCAGTTGGGTGATTGACAGCGGTTGGTCACGACGGCCTCAATTTCACCCAGGCAGTGGCCTGTCCCGACTGACAACTGTTCGCGTTTCAAAGGCCGTGGCAGAACAACGTGCCGGTAGGGCAGGACGACTGGGACCAGGTCACTGCCTGCGACTCTGGACCAAAGAGGAACAATACTGCCGGGTACCCTTTCATCCGCCAGAGATAGTGGACACAGACCTGGCGCAGCTGGCTCTTGAACTGGCCATGTGGGGGGTCAAAGATCCAGCCGAGTTACGATGGCTCACTTCGCCTCGTCAGGGCGGGTACCAGCAGGCAAGAGAACTCCTCTATTCGCTGGATGCTTTAACCGACTCCGGCAGAATAACTGCAACCGGCAAACAACTAGCTGGCCTGGCCGTTCATCCCCGGCTTGGCCACATGCTGCTTAAAGGAAAAGAAAGTGGCCTGGCATCACTGGCCTGCGATCTGGCAGCACTCCTTTCTGAACGGGATATCATCAGAAAAAACACTGGTCCGGCAACCGCTGATCTGCAAGACAGGCTGCGCCTGCTCACACTATGGCGGCAGAAAAAGACTGCTGCAGTAAAAAGTAAAGGCGGCGATCCAGGCGCATGCAGCCGGGTCGACAAAAATGCACGAACATGGTTGCAGCGGCTGCACGAGCAAAGAAAACCTTACGATCCAGACACAACAGGAGCAGGCACCCTCCTTAGCTTTGCCTATCCAGACAGGGTTGCCCGCCGCCGCCTTGGCCAACAGGAAAGTTACCTCATGGCATCTGGTCGGGGGGCAATACTCCCGAAATTTGATACGTTATCTATCAATGAATACATTGTCGCTCCCCATCTAGACGCTGGCAGCAAACAGGGAAGGATCTTTCTAGCAGCACCATTGTCGCTTACAGCGCTACGCAAACAGCATAGCAACCTCTTTACCAAAACTACAAAAGTATATTGGGATGACGATACAACAAGAGTCATTGCTGCCGACCGTCTCAGCCTGGGTGCCATTGTAGTGGAAGAGCACCCCGCTAAAAAGGCCTCCCCTGACCAAGTCACCCAGGCCCTTTTGACCGGCATTAGCAACATGAGCATAAGCTGCCTTCCCTGGGATAAAGAGTCTCGTCAACTCCAGGCCAGGATAAATTGTCTCCGCTCATGGCAGCCCGATGGGCCCTGGCCTGACCTCAGCGACAACCACCTGAGCGATGATCTTTCCTGGCTTGCGCCTTACCTGACAGGCATCAGCAAAGCAGAACAGCTCAAACAGCTGAACCTGCAGGAGATATTCATGACCATCCTGGGATGGAAAAACCAGCAACGCTTAAAGCATCTTGCCCCCACCGCCCTTGCCGTGGCAAGTGGTTCCACAATTCGCCTTTGCTATCAAGAAGATAAACCGCCCCTGCTTGCCGTCCGCATTCAGGAGATGTTTGGCATGCAGGAGACACCGGTTATATGTGACGGTAAGATCCCCGTTCTACTGCACCTCCTTTCCCCGGCCCAACGCCCCATCCAGGTAACAACTGACCTGGCCGGATTTTGGCAACGAACCTACCCGGAAGTAAAAAAAGAGCTCAAGGGAAGGTACCCCAAACATTTCTGGCCGGACGATCCCCTGGCAGCCATTGCCACCCGACGAACCAAGAAAACCATGAAAAAACCAAAAAACTTATGAGAAAAATTGCTTTCGGCTATTCAACCCGCTGCAACATCCGTTGCTCCCACTGCGTTGCCGCAGGAGAGACTCCATACTCCAGCAAAATGGAGTTAACCCAGGCCAAAGACATTATCCAGGAGATGGGCATAGCAGAGGTCAAAGGAATCAGTTTTACCGCTGGAGAACCCTTTATATACTTTGAAGACCTCCTTGAACTGATCGATCTCTGCTCTGAAAAAAACATATATACCAGGGTGGTAACCAACAGCTCCTGGGCCAAAACACTCGAAAAAGCCATCGAAAAGATGCACCTGCTCAAACAATGCGGCCTTTGCCAACTGCGCCTGAGCTACAGCAGATGGCATCAGCAACATGTACCGAAGCAACAGGTACTGTATGCGGCAAAAGCCTGTCAGGAGGCAGGGATTGATTCATTTATTTCTTTTGTTACTGATTTCTCAGAACTAGACGATCCTTTCGAACAGTACCTGCGGGACAACAATCTCAAGTTTTTCCCAGAACCGGTTATCTACGCAGGCCGGGCTGAGGACTTCAGCCAACAACCTCTCTTCACCGATTATCAGGACAATTGCTGCCAGATGAACCCTTACCTAGCCCCTGACCTGACCATGTATGCCTGCTGCGATGCGGGCAGCCATTTCAGCACCACCAACTTTTTTAAACTCGGCAGCCTTAATGACTGGTCAGTGGACCAGCTGCTCACAAAGAGTGAAACCAATATGCTCTATAACTGCATCCGTACCATGGGGATCACGCCCATTGCCTCGTATGCGGGAATGAAATCAAAAGATATTGTAACATTTCGAAAATGCAGCTTATGTAAGAAATTATTCAACGACCCAGAAACCCTACGCGCCTTACAAAAAGCTGCCGCAGGCGACCTGCTCCAATGGCACAGATAAGGCAAAA
>JAUVLX010000365.1 GCA_030600525.1 Desulfobulbus sp.
GGTCATCCCGGCAGGCCCGGAACCGATAATGGCTACTTTTTTACCGTTAGGCAGGGCACACTGTAACGAGAGGTCTTTGTTGTTGGCGACCATCCAGTCAGTGAGAAAACGTTCTAAAAGGCCTATAGCGACGGGCTCTCCTCGTTTGCCCCTTATACAGGATCCTTCACACTGAAATTCATGGGGACAAACCCTTGAACATACAGAGGGCATGGTGCTGGTCTTGCGAACTTCCCAGTAGGCCTTTTCAAACTGGCCGTTTCTTATATACTCTATAAATCCTGGGATGTTGTTGTTGATAGGGCATCCGTTGACGCAGGGTGGGTTTTTACATTGCAGGCAGCGTTCGGCTTCAAGCTGGGCAGTTTTTTGATCATACCCCATGGTCACTTCCAGAAAGTCAGTGATCCTTTCCATGGGGTCCAGTTCTGCAGGATGCTGACGTGGAATAGCCATTCTTTGTTTGGGCTTCATCTGCACTCCGAAAAGGTTGTTTGTATTGGCTGAGATCTGAATGCTTCCTTATATCTCTTATAAAAGATTGGAAAACGTTGCAATAAAAGTGACCATAAATGTTGAAAATGAGGGTGCTTAAGCACATTGTTAATGGGAGAGAGATTCTCTGTGACAAATCCGCTGGCAGATTATCATACGGAAGTTATATTGTCTTTTTTCTTATTTAATTCCAGAGAGTAGGGAAGTTGAAAAAGCTGATTTCTACATTTTTAAAATGAATTTTTTCCAGAATCTGGGGTATGGTCGAGATATTAACCTTGCCTCGGAGTCTGAGCTTACCTGACTCTGATTGAAAAATGATTTTTTCAAGGCATCCTGATGTATGTTTTTTTAAAATTAATCGGGAAAAACTTTTTGCAGGATGATTTTTGTGGTTTATTTCCGATGAGAAAAGCGGTGTATGGAAAGACCTTTTTATACATCGGGCTGAGTGCGTCAATACGTTAAGAGGTAACATGAAAAAAGCAGCGAATGTAGAGATCCTTATTGTTGGCAATGAAATCCTAACCGGGGAAATACTCGATACCAATACCAACTGGCTCTGCAAGCTGGTACACGGACGTGGCGGCAGTATTGCTCGGGTAACTGTTATTCCCGACGAACTGGACGTAGTGGCCGAGGCCGTCCGTGCCGTTGTGGCACGCAAGGTCGATATTCTTTTTACTTCTGGTGGGCTTGGCCCGACCTCAGATGATTTGACACTGCAGGGTGTTGCAGCCGGGGTCGAGCGTAAAACCGTCCTGCATGAACAGGCACTTGAGATGGTGAAGCAGCAGTATGATTATTTTTTTGAACAGGGCATTATGGATCAGGGTGGATTGAACCCTGCCCGGGAAAAGATGGCCTGGCTGCCCCAGGGCGGGGAGCCGCTTTTTAATGCTGTAGGTACTGCTCCCGGTGTTTTTCTCAAAGTAGAGGAAACGGTAATTATCAGTGTTCCCGGTGTGCCTTCAGAGCTTAAGGTCATTATCAATCAGTCGATGAAGGAATTTCTTGATAAGGTCTTTGGCGAAGGCGAGGCACTTAACATGTGCGTGGCTGTGGAATGCAATGATGAGTCCATGCTGGAACCAGTACTGATCCGTATTGTGGAGCAGTACCCTGAGATTTACACCAAGTCCCTGGCGACAACGCTTGGCGAAAAAAAGGAACTGGACATCATCATGACCATCACCGGGATCGGGGAAAAGAAAACACTTTTGAGACAGGCTTACCAGGATTTGTGCGTAGGCCTTGTTGAATTGGGATTTACCATCAAGAAAAAGAAAGTCAATTGAATCAGAGGGGCAGGCGAGTACCAATATTCTTGGCTGCCTCTCCAATGACCGTCTGCAGAGTGATGACGTTTTCCGAAACCATCTCTTCAGACCAGTTCAACTCCTGCAGGGCCTCCCAGGCGATTTCGCCTGTTTCGGCATCCCATATTTGAAAAAAGAGCCGGAGCGTCGCTTTTCTGGTCTCGATAAGTCGCAGTCCAAAGATTCCCAACCTGCCACTGGCTCCCTGGTGAAATCCTGCAAGTTTGAGTTGCCCTAGATACCTGGTATGGGTTGCTTTGGCGATTTTTCGTAGTATTTCAGGCTTGAATACCCCCGTATCCTTATAATCCCTATACATGTACTCATATTCACCGGCAAGTCCCGCCTTGTTGATGGCGCTGAGGGTTTCCGGTAGCGAGAGTATTTTTAAGTCGCTTCTTTCCTTTTCAAGGGTGTTAAAAAAGATAAAGGCAACTGCCTGCTTTTCTTCCTCCTGGCCGGTAACGGTAGATGGGGTCAGAAAGGCAATGCCATTCTTTTTCAGGAGTTCTGCTGATAAGCTGAGCTGCTTGTGATCGATGTTGGAGTATACTTGGGGGGAGCACCCCGTCAGAAAAATGGGGAGCAGTAAGAGCAGCAACAGAATAAGGGATGATTTTCGACGTTTCAATATCTGAGTATAAAAACATATCAGCAGTGTCTTTATCATAATGCCTCCCTGATAAAATGCTTGGTGTGAAACCGAGGGTGTCCATGTGATTGAGGAAAGAATACCGACCACTGTCGATAAACACCTTCTTTATTTATCTATTCGATTTTTAAAGACTTTTGTCAAGCGCGAAATAGCGTTTTTGCCATGTTTACTCTTTGTTGTAATGGGAGCAATTATGCCGGCTTTCAGCAGGTTGCACGTTAGTCGGTCATGTCGTGTTCGTTGGTGCCGAAAAGTGCTTTCCTGCACATTGTTTTTTACGGCAAAATATATCGATTTCTGTAGGCTTATTTGTTCTTGCAGTCGCTTCAAAAGCACTAATAGGCAAATGCCCAGTAACCATCACGGGAACCGAGCTGGCGCTCACGAAAGGAAAGGGGTTGGTACCGTTTCCGTCGTTTATTTTTAGGGAGTCGGTTTATTTCCAGTTTTGTTACCTGGCCATAGCCAAAAGGAAGGCTTTGGGTGTTGCCGATTGCAATGGATGTTAGTGG
>JAUVLX010000195.1 GCA_030600525.1 Desulfobulbus sp.
TCCCAGGTCATTCAAAATATTGTTACCAACGCAGTCCAGTCGATGGACTGTGAAGGGAGTATTGCCATTACCTGTGAAAATTATGTCCAGGTGGATCCAGCAGATTTTATGTTGAATCCGGGCCAGTATGTTCAGATTACGATTAAAGACCAGGGAAACGGTATTCCTGCAGAGGATCTTGATAAAATTTTTGATCCCTATTTCAGCACCAAGAGAACAGGGCAGGGGCTGGGTTTAGCTATTTGCCATTCAGTCGTAAAAAATCATGGGGGAGTGATTGTCGTGCACTCCGTTATTGGCCAGGGAACAACCTTTTACCTCTACCTGCCAGCAGTTGAGCCGCTGCCGGAGCACGCAGCTGTTACCGATATTCAATCCGGCGATGCGGTTGAACAGAAGAAAACAGTCTTAATCATGGATGATGAAAAAATGATTCGTGACCTGGTAACAGAAATCTTGAAACGGGAAGGGTATTCTATCAGCACTGCCAAGGCAGGGGAGGAGGCCATTGAAATCTATCAAAAAATGCTTGAAGAATCCTCTCCTCCGGATGTGGTCATCATGGATTTGACAATCCCTGGAGGTATGGGGGGCAAAGAAGCAGCACGTGCCATCAAGAATCTTCATCCCGATGCCAGACTTATTGTATCCAGCGGATATTCTAATGATCCGGTGCTTGCACATTTCCAAGAGCATGGATTTTGTGAAGTCTTGACCAAGCCGTATCGACGTGAAGACCTGTGTCGTTGTGTAGAAAGAGCGATCTTAACGCGTTGAGAACAGTGTTTGGCGCGTTTCTGCTTTTTTATCCCTTACTTGGTGTATTGTTTCTTTTTTTAAGGTAAATGCAGAGTTTGATGAAGGTTTTTTCGGCAAATGGTACCAGGAAGAGTTTATTCACCTGTACCATAGGGTGAGTCTCTGTGTTCCTTTGGAGGTGAAAAAGGTGTATATGGATGAAAATACCTGGGACCTTCATGATGATTTTTTTGCAGATTTACAACGTTCAGTTGCAAGCTGTCCTCATTACAAACAGTGCCCTGTTTATAAGCGATTTTGTCTGTTCTACCCGTGCCTGACAGCAATCTGTTAATAGCCTGTTAAAGGTGGATTGGTTACTTCTGAACAGTTGATTTACCTCTTGTTGCTTCAGCGCTCATCCAAATATTCCAGGCATTCTTGCATTTAAAGACAGCACCTCCCTCTTTATAACCTGAGAGTCGTTTTGAAAACATTTCCCCTGCAAATCTTATTATTGTCTTTATTGGCAGCCTTTCCGCCTCTTTCTACCGATATGTATCTGGCTGCCATTCCTCTGCTCGTACAGCAGTGGCAGCAGCCGCTGGTAATAGTGAACATGACCCTGGTCTTCTTTTTTGTTACCTACTGTGCCTGTCTCCTCATTTACGGTCCCCTGTCGGATAAGTACGGACGGAGGCCACCATTGTTGTTCGGAATAGTTTTGTATACGCTGGCCTGTCTCCTCTGTGCCGCATCCAGAAATGTGGAGATGCTCATCGTTTCCAGAATTCTGCAGGGAGCAGGTGCAGCCGGTGCTTCTGCAATTGTTTTTGCCATCTGTAAAGATGTGTTCACTGGGGCGCAACGGCAGCGCGTTTTTGTACAGATAGGTGTAATTGTAGCAGCCGCACCTATCATTGCTCCTGTTCTGGGAGCCTGGATTATGGAAATGCTCTCGTGGAGGTGGGTGTTTCTGCTGCAGGCAGGGATGGCCTCTGTTGCCTTTGTCGGGGTGTTGCGGATGGATGAGTCGCTGCAGCATAAAAGGGAGGAGGGCATCTGGCGTGCCTTTGCCAGTTATGGCAGATTGTTGTTAAACATTAAATACATGCTGCTAGTCATCACGCTGTCTATCTTTGGGATGCCTGTGTTTGCCTTTATCGCAGGTTCCTCAGACCTCTACATTACCCGACTCGGGTATGATGAGCGTCAGTTTGGTTACTTTTTTGCTTTGAACGCCTTGGCGTTTGTTTTTGCTCCTTTGACTTTTTCCCGTCTTACCCGTCGATATGCGCCAAGTCATTTGATACCGCTTGCCTTTGTGGGGATGATCTGTTCGGCACTCTTGTTTTTGTGGACAGCTATCCCTATGCCGTGGCGACTGACTGTGCCCATGTTTATGGTGACCTTTTGTTTCTCATTTTGTCGCCCTGGCGGCAGCAACCTGATCCTTGAACAGGTTGATCGTGATGCAGGTGCAGCATCATCGTTTATGGTTTTCGCCTATTTTTTAACAGGTGCCATAGCAATGTGGCTTTTTTCCCTGGAGTGGGATGATAAACTGCAAGCGCTATCAATGATGACCTGCGTCCCTGTTTTCATCTCGCTGATTTTGTGGGGTGTATGGTATTGGCTGGATGCGGGGAGAGCGGGCGGAGTAACGGTTGATGAATGAAAGGCTGGTGTGTGATTACCCGCTATTTTTATTCTATATGATTCCAGGGGCAAAGGTAGCGCTCCATACGATCAAGAAGCAGGTAGAGGGTGAAACCTAACAGGGCCATACCTGTTATGCCGCTGTAAAGAGCGACATAGTTGGCACGTCCCCATGAATCCATAATGATGTACCCCAGGCCCTTGGTCGTGGCAAAGGATTCAACAAAAAACAGGATTGCCACTGCCGTGCCGATGGAAATGCGCATGGCCGTAAGAATTTTAGGGAGCGTTGCCGGTACGATAACATGACAGTATAGTTGCCATTTGGTTGCCCCCAGGGTTTGCAGGGAATAAAGGTAGTTTTGATGGATGTCTTTGGCTGCATCCCTGGTGGTAACTAGAATTTGGAAAAAAATGATGAGTGCGATCATGACAATTTTGGACAGGTTGCCGATACCAAAAAGAATGATCACAAGCGGCAGCAATACCACATGCGGTATGGGGTAGAGCAGGTAAATAAAGGGAGAAATCCTTCGTTGCAGGAGTGGTTCGTTGCCAATAAGCAGGCCGAGAGGGATGGCTGTCGCAGCACCTAAAGCGACTCCGGCCAGCGCTCGCAACCCGCTGATAATTATATCGTCAACAATCTTTCCAGTTAACAGCTTGCCACCGAAGTCAGCCAGCACCTCCCATGGTTGCGGTAGGGCCATTGAGTGCAGCAGCAAGGCTGCTATTTCCCATTCGCAGAGGAGCAATATGGCTGCCAGCAGGATGTCACGTTTAGCAAACATTGCATTCTTCGGTTAGAGCTGAACGCAGCATATTGCAGCGTTGGAAAAACAGGCTACTTTGCCTATAGCCGACTTGACCTGCTTCTTTATTGTCTACGCGCTCGATAATTCGCCCTGGAGCACTGCCCAATACAATGATCTGGAGCCCCAGAAATACAGCCTCTTCTATGGAATGGGTGACCACTACCGGTATCACCTCTTTCTCTTGCCATACATTGAGTATCAGGTTCTGCAGCCGTTCCCTTGTCAGGGCATCCAGGGAGGATAAAGGTTCATCCATGAGTAGAATGTCGGGTCGAATAACTAGTGCCCTGGCCAGTGCCACTCGCTGCTGCATCCCTCCTGAAAGTTGCCCTGGATAGTATTGGGCAAAAGCTGATAATCCCATCTCTTCAATTATCTGTTCGACTTGTGGTTTGGCCTCACGTTTGTTCACTTTTTGGAGAACCAGGCCCAGGGCAACATTTTCATAGACTGTCTTCCACGGAAAGAGACCGAAATTTTGCAAAATAGTTCCACATCGGGATTTCTCAGCAATCTGCACTTTTCCCTGCACAGGCTGCAGTAGGCCGGCCAGGAGAAACAGCAAGGACGACTTGCCGCATCCAGAAGGACCAATAATGGCGCAGCTTTCTTTTGTTTTGACTGCAAAGGAAATATCTTTGAGTACCCAATGCTGTTGTCCCTTCTGTGAATAACAGAAAGAGAGATCTTCGACCTTGATCATGGAAAGATCAATGAAAGAAGTCGGTGGACACTAGCTGCTCATAGGCAAGGGGCTTGACCAATCCTTTGCCAACCATCCAGTCGATGACAGGTGTGTACAGCTCCCGGGAAAAAGGGGTGGGTGCAGGGTAGTGAGGTATCGGATAGTTTGCAGCAATTTTTGGCGGTATTCTTCCTTTTTCAACAAAGAGTGGACGAAATTGCTCAGGATCATTGTTGATCATCTCCACAGCCTTTGCGTAGGCTGCAAAAAAACGAACAACATCTTCTTTGCGCTGGTCCAGTACCTGTTTGCGCATGACAATGACCGTTTGCGATAGGCTCTTGCCTGTCTGTGCATCGGTTAACAGTTTTATCGCGCCTTTACTTTCTGCAACCGAAGCAAGCGGCTCAGGCAGAGTTGCTGCCTGGATAGCATTGGCAAGCAGCATCTGCAACCGGATAGGCATTTTTTTTATCTCGATTTTTTTTATTTCCTTTTTTTCAAATCCTTGGGCTTCCAGCATCCGATCGGTAACATATTCGATGATGGTTGAGCTGGAGACACCAATTTCCACGTTTTTTAAATCCTCCACTGTTGTAAAACCTGACTTGGGAGCAGCCATAATGGCGAAGATTCCCTCAGCAGGTGTTGCGCCGAGGCAAAGTGAAGTGATTCGTATCAGGTTCCTCCCCTGGTCAAGCAAGATTGCGCCCACTGGATCGTCGATGGCGCCGTCAATGGCCCCAGCGGTGAGTGCGCTATCCCTTTCCAGTGCGCTTAAAAAAGGGATAAGTTCCACCTGCACACCCTGCTGTGCATAGAGGCCTTGCGCTTCTGCCACGTAAAAGGGAACCACGTCCTCTATCAGTAAGGTACCTATTTTAAGTGGTGTCGTCGCCTGAACAGTGACAGCGCTAAAGAGCAATAAGAGGAGAGATACGAAGAGCTTCATACAATCGTCCAAGGAAAAAAGTTAGTATTGTGATCGGGTCTGTACATGTTGGATCTGAGATTCGGAGTGTGAAGTGATTGCTACCACAATGTGATCTTGTTTGCTGCTGGCGCAAGGTTCTTGGACCAGGAGAGATAAATTCAACAGATGAAATGCACTTGAGCAAGCGGTTTAAAGGATTGGCTGTTTTTTGCATAATCTACTCTTTGGGGGTCATGAATCATACACCTCGGATTATGCTTAGGAGCTGTCCGTAAATAAGTTGGACAATATCGCGCTCATGTTTAGGTTAGATTTGGATGATCTAATTGAACAAAGCCGCAACCGTAGTTGTGCTACGTTGAGGACTTTGTGATTGAAGATCGGCCAAAGATGACCTGAAGATGCGATGCGAGATGTTCAAGTTGTTTCAGGACAACTCCTTAGTTTTCTTCGGCAAAGGTTGCGGAGGTGAGGTCCCAGCAGGTGACAATGCCATTTCTCCACTTGGCAAGTTGTACACCCCCGTCCTGCGAAACAACAATGGCTATGACATTATGGAGTGCGTTGCAGAGATGATAGACTGAGCGATGCCTTGAGCCTGCGCCCTCTATTTTTTCAAGGGTGACTACCTTGCCCTCAATATCGTTTGCTATGGCAATTTCAGTTAACTGATCCAGGGGGCCTACGATCATACCGCCAAAACCAATTGCTCCGTTCCTGGTTACCACTACTGCCCCGTCAACAGCAGCAAGACTTGCCACAAACTGTGCCTGTTCGTAGATGGCCTCTTCCAGATCATAGGTGGTTTCGTTTTTGAGGGCAACATAATCCTCCCAGGTTATCAGCCGGTCTGGGTCGTTGCTGTCGCCAAGCAGGGTCGAAACTGCTTCTATGGTTTTGAGAAAAAGGTACTTCTGGCGTTCCTGAGCCTTGTCTTCGACAAAACGATACTTCAGGAGAATGTGTTCGTCATCCGCAATGCCAGCCGGATTGTCTTCGGGGAAAATGAGAAAGGTGCCACCATGTTTGGCAATGCGGGTGACGCTTATGATGCGTTTAAGCAACTGGCCCTGCAGGTTTTCAATGAATTCCTCTTCGATCCTTGCTGCCGGTATCTGTGACTGGGAACGGAAAAAATGGTGGGTAGCCAACAGCTCTTCCCGAGCTTCTGCAAAAAGTTTTCTCATCCACAGTGCCTGGAATACGTTTGCAGAGGAATCAATAATTTTCCCGGCGCTGAGGACTGCCAGGGTTTTGATGCCGCAGCAAACCGTTAACATGCCTGGCCCGTTAATATGTACCACAAGAGAATTGGGCAGGCGGTTTGATTGTTGGGCACCTCCCTGCTCGTTCTGCAACCAACGCGCGCCTGAATTGATAACGCCCCAGATGTGTAGATCCCCTTGGGCCGTATATTCAACTCCAACCAGTGAGCGCTCAAAATCAACGGCAGGTGACAGGCGGCGGAGTTCGTATTCGTTAAATGGTCTGGAGGTGGCAAAAATAAGGCGTTGAAACCCAAGAGGCGGTCCTTTTGCAGCAGGAAAGGTCTCTGGAGCAATGATAATGAGCCGTATGCTGACTGGTCGGTTTTCCTCACGCATCATGCTGACCTGATAACAGGTCGACAGCATCTCTTCCATCACCTTAATATCTGGTACCATTTCAGGCAGGGTCTTGGCGACGTTGCCCTCCTGATGCAAGGTTTCCCATTTGTTAATGATAAGGGGTACGAGTTCTGATGGATAGACATGCATGGCTGGTTTCAGGGTTAAGGGAGTGTTGTGTTGGGTTAGGAAATGGCCTCTTTTGCTGCCTGGTTCTGTGACTGCGGTTTGTTATTGCCAGCCTGATGGAGCGTGAGCTGGGGAAAGGGGATCTCCCATTT